>JACPIY010000055.1 GCA_016187835.1 Deltaproteobacteria bacterium
AACCACATATTTACTCATTAGAAACATGCCTTTTACATTGATATCTATAGTCCTATCCCAAACATCCATGGAAGTCGTAACGACTGTGCCGGGTTCCATAATTCCGGCATTGTTAAAGAGTATATCTATTTTCCCATACCGCTTGTAGAATGCCTTCACCACCCTTTTTACGTCTCCTTCTTTCGAAACATCTCCTCGATAGGCAACTATCTCTCCTTGCCCCTCAGCTTCCTTTACCACACGATCGAGTTTTAATTTCGTCCTTCCCATAATCCCTACTCTTGCTCCTTCCTTACAAAAAAGAAGTGCCGTGGATTTCCCGATACCCTCTCTGCCTCCGGTAACTATAGCGGTTTCCCCTTTAAGTCTCATTCTCCGCCTCCGTGCTTTAGATAATTTAGTGTTAAAGTCAATTATACATAACTACTTATGGTTAACTCAATCTCCTCTTAGAAGAGAATTTGAATAAAACCGAAACTCGTTTGAGGTATTTATTACAAAAAAACTTTCTAGGCTCAGCCTTCTCTGAGGAGTATTTTTCTTGGATCCTGATTTTTACTGTATAAAACTACACAGTGCAAATTGTGCGCTGTTGCACACATAATTCATAATCATCCTCGTCGAAATTGACGACGAGCTTTATAACCCTCCGTCATGATTGATTACATATTAAAAATTAAATTTCAGAACATCTTGGCATTGATTTTGCAAATTTAAGACAAAAGGAACAACCCCTTGTCTAACAATCCTAAGATAACGACAACACATAATAAACCTGAAGGATGGGAACGTCTGCAAGTTTTTTCTATGTCACATCGAGAGATGAATTCACCTATTGGAGGGAAATAAATGTTTAATCTTGAAGATATGGCTACAGCCGGTTTCATTTATTCCGCCTTTTGTTTCGCAGTAGCAGTTATACTCATTGTAGTTCAGAACTTTTGGGGTCGGGGGGAAGACCTCTTTAGGAAATTAGCTTACTTAAAGGTCAACTTGGTTGCCGCTTTGGGCACCTGGCTTCTCACTCAACAAACCTGGGAAGCTGTAATTTTGATGTCCCTTGGCTTGGCAATCTCTGTCGCTTCGCACTATTTGCTCAGAAACTTCACCATTGCCGGGCGGCTGTTGATGGCAACTAATTTACTTCTTATGATGTTCGGTTTGCTTTGGGGAACCTGGTTTATCTCCACTATTGATGTCAGCACCATTACCCGCGTCTTAATGTTTTCGGGCTACCCACTCCTCATCCTCAGTTTATTTCCAGGACTCGTCTCAACCTTTGAGCAGTGGGAGGTGCTCTGCCGAAAAACCTGGTTGAGGCCCCGCGCGCCGTTGCCTCCGGGACAACTTAAGCATTATCCAAAGGTTTCGCTGCACGTGCCGGCCTATTCTGAGCCACCCGATATGGTCATAGAAACCCTGAATACAATTGCAAATCTTAGATACCCTAACTTCGAGGTACTTGTGATAGATAACAATACAAAGGACGCCAACCTATGGAAACCAGTTGAAGAACACTGCCATCGCCTTGGAGAACGCTTCCGCTTCTTCCACGTAGATTCCTTATCCGGCGCAAAAGCAGGGGCGGTAAACTTTGCCCTCCGTCATACAGCACCCGATGCTGAGATTATCGGAGTTCTTGATAGCGACTATCTGCCAGAACCTGATTTCCTGGAAAGGCTGGTTGGTTATTTTGATGATCCCAAGATAGGATTCGTACAAACTCCCCACGATTACAGGGAGTGGGAAAACAGCACTTACCAGAGGATGTGTTATTGGGAATATAAATACTTTTTTGAAACTACGATGCCGAGCCTGAACGAACGTGATACAGCACTTACCGTAGGGACTATGTGTTTAATTCGCAGAAAGGCTCTTGAAGATGCGGGAGGTTGGGCTGAATGGTGTGCAACCGAAGACTCGGAGCTATCTATCCGCATCCATGCCCTTGGTTATTCCTCCGTATATACAAACGTCACTTTTGGCCGAGGGCTTATACCGGAAACCTTTTCCGGTTATAAGAAGCAGCGATTCAGATGGACGTTTGGCCCGGTGCAGGAACTCAAGCGTCATTTCCGGCTCTACCTGCCAAGGTTTTTGGCCCGCCCTTCCGCTTTATCCACATTGCAAAAGATTCACCATATGAATCACGGTCTTGGCTATTTAAACATTGGATTAGGTTTTCTTCTCATTCCTTTTGGAATAGCAACCGTTATCTCAATGCTTTTACATGGCGAAGCGGTGGATATACCGAATACATTGTGGATAACATCTTCTATGGCGCTAGCATCCGGACTTGCTCTCTGGTGGCTGGCTTACCGGGTTTTCTTAAAATGCTCCCTGAAAGACACAATCGGAGCACTCATTGCAAGCAGAGCACTCAACCATACCTATAACATGGCAAGCATTCAGGGACTTTTCATTCCGCAAATACCATGGAAACGCACTAATAAATTCAAGTCTCTTCCATTGGGTTTGGGTGCCCTGACCTCAGTCCAAACGGAACTATCAATCGGTGCTGCGATGCTGTTATTTGTGGGAGTTGCTTTATCGTTCTTCCCACAGACGGGACTACACCTCATGCTGCTTATCGGGATTCTCTTGCGGAGCCTTGATTACTTTGCCGCCCCAGTTATGGCTATTCTTGCGGAAAACGACGTGAGGGCACAGCAGAGTCAGGGCAAGTTTGTCAAGAAAGCTGTTGCCGGCGGAATGACTCAAGTAATTAATTCTAGTGATTCATATGACTTTTCAATATTTAGAAAACCAGACCTAGCCCATCGGCTAGGCGGCAACGAGCAAGCATACCCTGAGTGATAGACGAAGGAACTCGTTTACTACCCAGAGTTAAAAACCTTTTTTGATTCCCACATCAAACAACAAATCCATTCTAAATTTGTCGTATGGGCGGTTGGTAAACCGCTCATACGACTGTTTGAAATAACCTTTAGGAACTACTCTTGGAATCTATTTCTCCAAAATATCACTTTGATATTCAATGATTTTTTGTTAGCTTTTATATTTATGACTTATTTTACGCACATTTTATCTTTTACCTTGCCCGAAAGTATTAACCTAGTATCTATTTCGGTAGAGACGCAAAATTTTGCGTCCCTACCATTCCTAGATTCCCGCTTTAAAACACCCGGGAAGATTGCTTTTACATTTCATACGTGCGTAAAATGAGTTTGAGCAGAGTAGGAACAGTAAGGAGCACCTCGACATGGAGCTAAAGCCACTGGGTAATACTGGAGTGATGTTGCCGGAAATAGGACTTGGTACCTGGAGCTATAGTGGTGGTGTAGACCCTCTTCGAAAAGGAATCAAACTGGGCGCCTACCTGATAGATACTGCAGAGGGATATAACACCGAAGACGTGGTAGGCCAGGCTACAAAGGGCATACGCAAAAGGGTGTTTATCGCCACCAAAGTATCTGGCAGACATCTGCGTTACGATCAAGTGCTAAGGGCTGCAGAAGAAAGTCTGCGCAAGCTGGATACCGACTATATAGACCTTTACCAGGTTCACTGGCCGAACTCCAGCGTTCCCATCAAGGAGACAATGCGTGCGATCGAAGTGCTCGTGGATTCCGGCCGAGTTAAATACATCGGCGTAAGTAATTTCTCCGTAAGTGAATTACGCGAAGCCCAGGCTGCAATGAGCAAATATCCAATCGTCTCCAACCAGGTCTTGTATAACCTAAACAGCAGGGATATAGAGCGGGAGTTGATACCCTATTGTGAGAAGCATCAGGTGACGATTCTTGCCTACACCCCTTTGGATAGCGGTAGCCTGGCAAAGAGTCCTCCCTTTAGGCGGAGCAGGGGAATGGAGGTACTTGAGCAAATTGCAAATCAGTCGCAGAAAACAATTGTTCAAGTAGCACTTAATTGGTGTACATCGCATCCCAATGTCATCGCCATTCCTAAATCCAACAGCGGAGCCCGAACCATAGAGAACTGCGGAGCTTCAGGATGGAGATTGTCGCAGGCACAGGTAGAACTTCTAGATAAAGCCTTTTCGTAGAGAGGAAAAAGACAGCATGTAAATTTCAGGACATAGAATACAGAGCATATAAAATGAATCATGATTCATGTATCTTCCATCACTTTATCAATCTGGTTAGGCAACGAGTCCCTTCGATAGAACTCAGGACATGCTTGCCCGTTCAGCATAGCCACCAGCAAGATTGTTGGCCTACCCCTAGAAAGGCGAAAGATAAGATGCCGGATACAGGATGCAGGATAAACAATATACATGCGTCATCTATCTTGTTATTCGTTTAAATTTGTGTTCATTGATGGATAATAAGACTGTTAAGTAAAATGAAAAATCAGTTTCGCATTAACATCTACCACTCCATAAAGTTTATAGACAAAGAAAAATATAACCGTATTGTTGATCTCGAAAACCCATTCCTGGAATACGAGTTCTTAGAGGCTCTGGAAGAATCGGGTTGCGTCGGCCCTCGTACTACGTGGCACCCACGTTATATAGTACTGACAGACGAAGAGAAAATAATAGGAGCCATAACCTTCTACATTAAATACGATTCCTATGGTGAGTATATTTTTGATTGGGAGTGGGCAAGGGCTTATCAAAATGCCAGACTCCGCTATTATCCCAAAGCCTTAGTGGCAATACCTTTTACCCCGGCTAACGGCACCCGAATCTTGGTGGATTCCTCCTACTCCTCCGATGAATGTGCCGGTTGGATGGCTAAGTATTTAATAGAGTTCTGCTCACAAGAGAACCTGTCATCAATTCACTTTCTTTTTTTAACCGAAAAAGAGCAACTCTTTCTCGAAAAGCTTGGTTTCTTATCCAGGAAAACTCATCAGTATCACTGGAAAAACCGTAATTACGAAACCTTTAATGACTTTCTCGATGATTTACGTTCCAACAGGAAAAAACAAATTCGCAAGGAGAGAAAGTCAATAGAGCAGTCCGAGCTAGACATAAAAATTATTGAGAAGAATGACATACAAAGAGAAAATATAGATGCAATTTGGAAATTCTATATGGATACCCACTCAAGAAAATGGGTAAGCCCCTATCTCAATAGAAGGTTCTTCGACCTCATTTTTAAGAATTTCAGACCCCGTTTAGTTACTGTGCTTGCTAAGGAGAAAAACAATTGGGTGGGGGGAACTTTTAATATTGTAAAGAATAACAGGCTATTTGGTCGCTACTGGGGTTGTACCGCAGATTATGCAAACCTGCATTTTGAATGTTGTTTCTATCGTTTAATTGATTATGCTATAGAAAATAAGATTGATATATTTGAGGCAGGTGCGCAGGGGGAACATAAGTTTTTAAGAGGTTTTGCCGCAGTGCCCACATATAGTTCTCATTTTATTTTTCATGAAGGAGGAAGAACCGCAATCGAAGATTATTTGATACGTGAAAGAGAACATACTACCAGGTTGATAAACGATTTTAATAAACAATCACCATTGAAATATTTAAATGGGCGGTCAGAAAAGTAAAAGGAAATCTAACAGTTAAGCCACTAAGGCGCAAAGGAATAGTAAAAGTAGGTTGAAAAATCGGAATACTGAGGAACTTGTAGAGATGCAAAATTTTGCGTCTCTAGCTTAATTCTAACTTCGTGTCTTAGTATCTTTGTGGCCGAACAGTTGCTAAGAAATAATATTGAGGCGTAAGATTCATGGCGGATGAAAAAATAAAAACCGGCGATTTGGAGGGAGAACTTCTTACAGAAGAAAGGGTTCAGCTAAAAAGACCAGATATGTATAGGATAGTGCTCTTGAATGACGACTATACTCCAAGAGAGTTTGTAGTATGGGTTTTAGTGAAGGTTTTTTATAAGAGTATGGAAGAAGCCACGAGAATAATGCTGGAAGCCCATACCAAAGGCAAGAGCACTGTTGGCGTCTATACCTATGACGTAGCTAAAACCAAAGTAATGCAGGTAGAAAAACTGGCGGAGCAGTACGAGCATCCTCTAAAATGTATTATGGAAGTTGAAGAAGGCGGTGAAGTGGAATGATAATTTCAGAGGAATTAGAAAAGGCTCTACAAAGGTCCTATGAAGAAGCAAAAAGAAGAAGGAATGAATTTATCACGCTAGAGCACATTTTGCTTGCACTAACCGAAGACGCCCTTGCTGCTGAAATTTTAGCAGGATGCGGAGTGGATTTAAAAAAACTGAAAGCCTCATTAGACGATTTTATGAATAAAAATATGCCGCCGATTGATTCGGAATACCTCCCTGAACCACAGTACTCCTTAGACAGCAAATTCGTTTTGCAGTTTGCGGCAATGCACGTGGAATCCGCAGAGAAAAAAGAACTAAACAGTGGCAATGTATTAATAGCTATGTTTAGGGCAGAGGAATCGCACGCAGTATATTTTTTAATAGAACAGGGTCTTACCCGTTACAAAGTTGTTCGCTATGTATCGCATGGGACTTCTAAATACGCTCAAGAAACAGAATCAAAAACCGCTTCCGGCGGCACTGTGAGAGAAAGCATTCAACAACCAAAAGACCCGCTTGCAGAGTTCTGTACCAACTTAGTTCAAAAAGCCAAAGAGGGTAGAATTGACCCCTTAATCGGGCGTGAGACTGAGATTGAACGAACGATTCATATCTTAGCCAGAAGACGAAAAAATAATCCTATCTTTGTGGGAGATGCTGGCGTAGGTAAGACTGCAATAGCAGAGGGACTTGCTTTGCGAATCGTTGAAAAAAGAGTTCCCCCTTCTTTAGAAAATTTAAACATTTATGCTTTAGATATGGGCGCTCTAACTGCAGGGACGCGCTACAGAGGAGATTTTGAGGAGAGATTAAAGGCGATAATAGATTCCGTTAAAGGCGATCTCAACAAAGTGTTATTTATAGATGAAATTCATACGGTTATAGGCGCAGGCGCTGTCTCAGGCGGTGCATTAGACGCTTCCAATATGCTAAAGCCAGCGCTTGCGAGTGGCGAGATACGTTGTATCGGTACTACGACCTTAAAAGATTACAGGAGCGTTTTCGAAAAAGATCATGCTTTAGCAAGGCGGTTCCAGAGAATAGATGTATATGAACCTAATCAGGAAGAAACCCTTAAGATACTTCTAGGTTTAAAGAAATATTATGAAGATTATCACAAAGTTAGCTACTCGACATCAGCTCTGAAGGCCGCAGTAGAGCTATCGGCTAAATATCTAAACGATAGAAGGCTGCCAGATAAGGCAATAGACATTATTGACGAAGCTGGTGCTGATGTGAAGCTCAGAAATTTCAAATCGGAAACAAAGCAGGTTACCGTTAAAGACATCGAAGCTCTGGTTTCAAAAATAGCCAAAATACCCACCCGTACCGTCAAAGTAGACGATCGCCAAAGACTAATGACCCTTGCAGCCGATCTAAAGAAAGTAATTTTTGGTCAGGACGATGCGGTTGATAAGGTAGCAACGGCGATTCAAATGTCCCGGGCCGGGCTTAACGAACCATATAAACCAGTGGGTTCTTTTATGTTTGCCGGTCCTACAGGAGTGGGAAAAACGGAACTTGCAAAACAATTGGCGAATGCGCTTGGCATAGAGTTTATACGCTTCGACATGAGCGAGTACATGGAAAAGCACACCGTTTCACGTTTAATCGGTTCACCTCCAGGTTATGTAGGGTTTGACCAGGGAGGTCAGCTCACTGAAGCAGTTCACCAAAACCCTCATGCCGTTCTACTTCTAGATGAGATTGAAAAGGCACACGAGGATATTTATAACATATTGCTTCAAGTTATGGATCATGCTACTTTAACGGACTCAAACGGCAGAAAAGTGGATTTTAGACAAATAGTACTGATCCTCACTACCAATACCGGTTCGAGAGAGAGCAGTAAAAGAACTATGGGGTTTGGCAAGGGTCAATACGAGGATAAAAGCAGGCAGGCTATTGAGAGATACTTTAGCCCGGAATTTAGAAATCGCTTAAACGCTATCGTATACTTTAACTCTCTAGACGTGAAGGTGGTTGGAAGGGTCGTGGATAAAATGATAGGTCAATTAGCTGAAAGATTAAAACCTAGAAAAGTGAATATTGAACTGGATACAAAAGCAAGAACATATCTGGCGGAAAAAGGATACGACCCTCAATTAGGTGCAAGACCAATTCAGAGATTGATAGACGACGAAATTACCGAGAGGCTATCCAAGGAAATTTTATTTGGAAACCTATCGAACGGTGGGAATGTAAGAATTATTATAAAAGAAGACAAATTGGAATTTGATTTTGAATCTTAATTAGGGTTGTTTCATCTTATTTTAATCGGGTATGATGTCTGGTAAAGGCTTAGTTCTAAATAATATAGAGACCTGCTCCGACAATTGTTTAATCCTACTTTTAGAAAGCAAAAATTTATCTTATAAAGCCAACAAGGAGGTAGAATGCTATGTTCGCTTCAAACAAACTAAAGTCAATGTTCTTCACCTTCACTTTTTTAATGCTTGTAATTTCCGGCTCCATTCTAGCCGAGGAAGCTAGTAAAGAAGAAGTCGTAAAGACCCCTGATATAAAGTATGAAGAAGTTACATACACTTCAAATGAAGTAACGTTCAAAGGATACCTTGCTTACGATAACAACATAGAGGGCAAAAGGCCCGGAGTGCTGGTCGTACACGAATGGTGGGGTCTTAACGATCATGCACGCCAACGTGCTAATATGTTAGCTGAATTGGGCTATACCGCCCTTGCCGTAGACATGTACGGTGAGGCAAAGCAGGCAGCGAATCCCGATGAGGCCGGAAAGATGTCCGGTATGGTTATGGGGAATCTGGATGATGCCCAGGCAAGGTTTGAGGCAGCTCTGGAATTGCTAAAAAATCAAAAGACGGTTGATCCTCAACATATTGCTGCAATTGGGTACTGTTTCGGTGGAGCAGTCGTGTTAAACTTGGCGCTCCGTGGCGTGGACCTGGACGGTGTAGCAAGCTTTCATGGAATTCTTCCAACAACCGCCCCTGCCAAACCCGCAGAGGTGAAAGCAAATGTTTTAGTTTTTCATGGAGCGGATGACCAGTTTGTGAGCAAAGAACAGATAGAGCAATTTAAACAGGTCATGAAAAATGCTAATGCTAATTTCGACGTCATAACCTATCCAAACGCAAAGCATAGCTTTACCGTCCCTGAAGCTGATGCTAACGCAAAGAAATTTAATATTCCTCTCGGATATAATGCGGAAGCAGATAAAGACTCATGGGAAAAGTTGCAAGAGTTCTTTAAGAAAATCTTTAAAAAAGAAAGCTAAGAAAAGTCTAAACGTTGGCACATACTTTTTAGCTAGGGTAGAAATACCCCAACTAAGTCTATTCCCTTTTGTACAGCCTTTTATGTTTCAGACAAACCAAAGCTTCAAGTAAATTTCTTTTATTGAAGATCACATACAACTATTTTCCCTGGGTATAATTACCGGAAAGGAAGATCAATCTTATTTACAAAGGAGTTTGTTAAATGCACTGGGTTTCGGATCCTCAAATATGGATAGCGCTTATTACGCTCACATCACTCGAAGTCGTTCTCGGAATTGATAATATCATTTTCATTTCTATACTAGCGGGCAAATTACCAGGTGATCAGCAGGGAAAAGCGCGAACTTTAGGTCTAGCTTTGGCAATGCTGGTTCGCTTAGGACTTCTGTTTTCGCTGACCTGGATTATGCGACTTACTCTACCTTTGTTTTCCGTGTTCGGCAACGAGATTTCAGGGCGGGACATCATTCTCATTGTCGGTGGTCTCTTCCTCTTAGCCAAAAGCACATATGAGATTCATGAAAAGCTTGAAGGAGAAGAAGGACATTCTTCCGCGGGAAATGCCATGCCTTCGTTTACTAGTGTAATCGTTCAAATACTTCTACTTGACATAATTTTCTCGCTCGACTCTGTTATCACAGCAATTGGGATGGCAAATGAGGTTTGGGTTATGATCACGGCTGTGGTTATTGCGGTTGCGTTCATGATGGTATCGGCAGGTCCAATCAGTGATTTCGTTCACCAGCATCCAACCGTGAAGATGCTTGCGTTAAGTTTTCTTCTTCTCATCGGCGTGACATTGGTTGCCGAAGGACTGGATCAGCACATCCCCAAAGGATATATATACTTTGCTATGGCATTTTCAGTGTTTGTTGAGGTGCTAAACTTGAGGATACGCGGGCACAAGGTTGCTCCGATTAAACTGCGCGAACCTTACAGGGATGAGGCTGGCAAAGGGTAGTGTAAGCAGAAAAGAAGCGATAAAAATTAAAAAAAAGGCGAGTGAACCTGTAAGCCGAATTCCGTCTGGAGCAATCATTCATCTAGGACATCCATTGCTGAACGTCTCTTACGACCTACCCGGAAGCTTCAAGCGGGCTACCTGCTCGTATCTTTATAGAAAAGAACGACCGCTTCCCTATTTGGTCTTTCTCCGAGTGGGGTTTACCGTGCCGCAGGATGTCACCATCCAGCGCGGTAGTCTCTTACACTACCTTTTCACCCTTGCCTGATTTTTCCAAGATTGGTAAGCTCAGGCGGTATGTTTTCTGTGGCACTTTCCGTTGCCTCACGACACCTGGATGTTACCCAGCACTCTGCCCTCTGGAGTTCGGACTTTCCTCTTGCTTTTCCATGAGGAAAAACAAGCGATTGCTCAGTCCACTCGCCTCTTCATTTAAGGATATTCGTCAATGGCTTGATTTGCAAGCTTATCTGCTTCCCGGTTAAGTTCTCTTGGTATGTGCTCGACTTCTACTTGACTGAAGCCTTTTATTAGTTCTCTGGCTTTTTTATGTAGGGTTGCGATCTTGGGATTATTAACACGCCATATGCCATTTATTTGATTGGCTAGAAGGAGCGAGTCCGTATAAATTTTAAGATGACTTTTTTTAAGTTCTTTGGCGGAATTGAGGCCGGTTATTAATGCTTCATATTCGGCTTGATTGTTTGTAAGTATGCCGAGAGATCTTTTTATTTTGTGGACATTACCTACTTTGTCTTTTATTAAAACCCCCAGTCCTGAATTGCCTGGATTGCCTCTTGAAGCACCATCAATGTAAATCTCAACAGTTGCTTTATCAATTTTACTCAAAGGTAAGCTAGGCTGTTTGAAGTTCTTCACTGATTGTTTCTTCACAGTACAAAATTCTATGACAATTTGGGCATTGAATCATTCTGGAAAGGGTTAGAACTTCATTAAAAAGCTGTGGAGGAATATTCATGTTACAACCCGTACAAACTTCATCTCTCACTGGAGCAAGGGCGACGCCATTTCTCCTTCTGATTCTCTCGTACATAGAAAGTATATCATGGCTTAGGAGTGAAGCTACTTTTTGCTTTTCTCCCCGCTTGACTTCATAGGCGTCCTTTAATTCGTTTATCTTTGGAGTGTAGTCGCTTATTATTCTTTCATATTCCTGCTCTTTCTGAGCAAGATCCAGCTCCTTTTCTTTAACCAGTGTTTCTAATTTCTCAACTTCTTCCATCTCTTTCAAAATCTGTTCTTCAAGTTCTAAGTTTGCTCTTTTAGTTTCGCCAATTTCTTTTTGAAGTGCTTCGTACTCTTTGTAGGTTTTGATTTCGAAAAGCCTTTGCTCAGCTTTCTTTATAGTATCCTGATTCTGAGTAAGTTTTAGTTCGATTTTCTCCTTCCTTTTTATAACTTGTTCCAAACTTCCCTTTGCATTTGAAATGGATTCTTTAACTTTTTCTAGTTCTTCTCTACAACGCGATATTTCTCGTGGGTATCTTTCGAGAGTCTCTTTCAACTCCCTCAGCTCTAAATCAAGATGCTGGAGCGATTCGAGAGCTGTAATTTGGTCTCTCATTTTTTCCTCCTTCTTCATTTTTAAATATATTAGATTTAGGGTTTATTAATTCTATAAAGCAGGAGTAGAATGACGGCTGTGAGTTTAAGTTATCTGATGGATAGTTGTTTTTTTCCATCTGTGAAGTCTGAATTTGCGTGGGCCCACCCGGACTTGAACCAGGGACCAACGGATTATGAGTCCGCCGCTCTAACCAACTGAGCTATGGGCCCAATGCTGTTATTTCCCAAACTATTTAGTTTAGATAAGTAGCTTAGGTTTGTCAAATTTTCTCACTGCCTAAGACTATGAAAAAAAATAACCTGTATTACCCGAATTTAAAGAAAGTAGAGGCGGTTTGCAAATCACCTCTACAACAGCATTTAGAACCAATTTGTTGAATTCAAATAAACTACTTAAACTTTATTGAGAATTATGAATATCAAGTTTCGCTTACTAGACAAAATAAGATTTTTGAGAGGAGTTCGTTTCAATGAAAACATTCACAAGCGAATCAATAAAAAAACTTCTTAAGAAAGAAACAATGGAGAAAACAATATACCTATTTGAAGAAGTTGGCTCTACAAATGACGTTGCATTTGAACTTGCAAGAAACGGCGTATCTGATGGGACTATAGTGATCGCCGATTCTCAAACCAAGGGCAGAGGAAGGCTTCAAAGAAAATGGATTTCTCCTTCGGGCTTAAACCTGTATATTTCGGTGATTTTCCGTCCTACAATTCAGATAAAAGATACTCCTCTTTTCACTCTTATAACTTCCATCGCTTTAGCAGAAACGATAAAGAACAATGGAGCAGAGCCGTCTATAAGATGGCCTAACGACATACTTATAGACAGGAAAAAGGCTGCAGGCGTCTTAACGGAGATGCAGCCCAGAGGAGAGAGGGTTGACTTTGTCGTCGTGGGAATAGGCGTAAATCTGAATATGACGAGAGAGATAATGGAAAGAGAGATGGAAGAAATCGCAGAGACCGCAACTTCCATCAGGGAAGCAACAGGCTATGAAATTGACAGATCAAAGTTCACGGCGGAATTGATTAATGAACTTCAGATATGGTATCAAAAATTTCAGAAGGAAGGAAGGAACAGGATCATTCAAGAATGGACGGAAAGGTGGGGAGCGATTAACCGTAGGGTACAGGTCAAGTTTGATGAAAATGCGGTTGAAGGAATTGCCTCAGGAATAGATGAGAATGGATACTTGGTTCTCAAAAAGGATGATGGAACGTACGAGACCATAGTGGCAGGAGATGTAATTCTTCTTTAATCGTTTGCTACACGCTATTATAATACTACTTATGCTTACAGGTAAGCCCCAGCTGAATTAGCAAATTTAGGAGGGAGAGGATGAACAACGATGAGAAAATCAAAGAGCTTCAGGTAAAACTAGAGGAGATAAGAAAAGCCAAAAAAGAAGTAGAGGACTCTTTCTCGCATGTGCCTGATGTCAGAAGACGGATTCTATTGAACCTTCCGGCCCAGGAGAGGTTTCTCATTGAATTGATAAAGGAGAAACATAATGAAGGGCAGTGAGTTAAGATGTAATAATCAAGATTTATTCTGTCGGAAAATGTCAGCACGATTTTCACCCTCTGTCAAAACTCTCAAGACTGTCACTCCTAGCGCTTAGATACCTCATAGCCAGTACTTAGCAAAGCCAAGTAATAAAGTCCGGGAAGCAATCTAAGAAAAGGTGTCATTCCGAACGTACGTGAGGAATCTTCTTAGTTTTCAGGATTTCTCGAAGGCTAGGATTTCTCCCTGCGGTCGAAATGACAGGCGGAACTGTCGAATGACAGTTAGTTACTTGATGAGAATTACTAAACTAGGTGAGACTTAGCTCCACATTCTCTGCTTGGTCAAATTTAGATTTTTACAGTTAAAAGTTTTTTGGGTTTTCCACTTTTTTAACTCTTTACTCTAAGCGCCTAACTCTTTAATTACGATACTCGTCATCTCTTCACGAATATTGCACATAAGCTCCGTCCATTCACGAATTAGAGAAAGGTCATTTGTTGGAAGTTTTTTTTTGATTAGAAGCCCCGACCCCGTAGGTTCTACCTGGCAGTCCTTATATTTTTTCTCAATAATAGCTCCAAACCTGTAAAGTATACGAATAGCCTCAAGTTCTTTTCCCTCAAATCTTGAAACTAAAATCACCTCTTGATCGAATCCTTCAAAGACTACATTCCAAAGGCCAGCGTTTGAATCCAACCCAAATGATAATTTTATAAAATCCACCTCTTTGTTAGGTTGTTTCATTTGGTTTGATGTAAAATCTTCAGCTCTGTGCTACTTACCATTGAGCTTAACCATGCTTTCTCTTGCACTTGCAATGTAACCTGAGTATCTTTCCCGCCCTTTTGCAAGATTAATAAAAGTTTCATAATTAGCTACTGCGTCTTTCGTACTTTTCGTGCTCTCAAATGCGCGTGCAAGGTAGTAATAAGCGTCGGGATAATTTGGGTTGAGAGAGATAGCTTTCTTCAGTTTAGTTATAGATTCATCATGCTTATTCATATAAAAAAGGGCAATTCCAAGATCCGTATATGCAGAGGGATAGTTTGGATCTAGCTCAATCGCTTTTTGGTATTCTGACACTGCTTTCCCAAGGTATCCCCGTGTTCTGAGCGCTGTTCCCAGATAATTGTGTGTTTGAGGGGAGTCCGGCGCGATTTCAACTGCTTTCTCGAATTGGCTGATCGCCCTTGCGTAGTCACCTTTTTTATAAAAGTATGATTTTCCCAAATCGAGATAGGCTATAGCCAATTTCGGGTTTAACTCAATCGCTTTTTTGATAAGCGGACTTTCCGTGTTCCTACCAGTAGCAGCCCAGAGTATATAATGACTTTCTGCGTCATTTGGATCCTTCTCTAATACGCGCTTTGCCGCGGACTCAGCTTCTTTTAATCTCCTCAAATGGAGATAACTTAAAGCCAATGCACGCTGGCACTCCTTTGAATCCGCACCGAGTTTTAAAGCTTTTGTCACGTTTTTATAAGAATTATTGTATAAGTCCTCGTAGTCTTCTCTTTCTTCTAAATTAAAATGCCCTAATAGCGAATACACTTCTCCAAGACCGGCGTAAGCGGGTGCAAAGTTTGGATTGAGCTCAACAGCTTTATTGTAGTTGTCTATTGCTTTTTGAAATCCTTTGGGTGTAAAGAGGAGATATGCGGCTCTTCCCTTATTGTAATACTCCATCTCTTTAGAGTCTTTCGCCTGATTATTATCTTCTTCCTTTTTCTTGGATTTTTCCTTTGAGTTTGCCGTGCCTTCAAATCCTAAAACAGATATTAAAAGAAATCCAACAACTAACAAACTAAAAAATCTTTTTGTCATTTTTATACCTCCTCCTCTATTAATTTCTGCATAAATTTATTTATCTTCACTATCAATAATTTTCGGAAACGAATTTTACTATCTCTTCGGCCACACCTTTATATATGCCTGACTTAGTAAATCCGAGAGAGCTGAACCCGTTTACCTCCCCCGTTACAACCTCCTTACCCGTCTCTTTTTCTACAATCGCAAGCTGGACGGTTAGCGAAGCTTCTCCAAATTTTATAGCTCCACCCTCAAATTTAATATTTTTCCCGGATTGATATTCCGTTACCTCGCCCAGAAGAACAAGAGTGCTTTCACCGGGTATGTCTTTTAGCGGTCCTCGTCCTATTTTTCGAAATCCAGTATTTTCAGAAGCCAGAAGGCTTGCGGTTTCATCGGGAATTTGAGTTAGTGCATCTTTCGGAAGATAAGGGATTTTGGTTTCAAAATCTGAAATCTCAAGCCCCGCGTAATTATTCAGTTTTACCTGTGGTTCATTGAAATAAGAAGAGGTCTTTACACTTCCACATCCTGAAATTAGTAATTCGAGTAAACAAATGACAAGCGGAAAAGAGATAAAAAACCGCATTTTGTTCATTTCGAGATTTCCCTCCTCAGGAGTTTATACAAGGTTATCCTGCAATCAAGTGAATAAATAATATGTGGATAATTTAGGATTTACAAGAATTGCCAAAAATAACATTAGTAAAACATGCTACAGCATACACAACAATAACAATTCTTCTTGATGGGAGGAAATGAAAAACAATCCGACTAATATTCCTAAGCGATAATTGAACTTACTAAGAACAATCAAAATAAGAGCTTTATTCAAGGTTTCCATGGATGTTAATAGTCAGGGTTTATTCTGTCGGACAATGTCAGCACGATTTTTACCCTCTGTCGAAATTCTCAAGGTTGTCACTCTGAGCACATTCGTGGAGCCTGCACTGAGAGAATCGAAGTGCTCAGTGTAAACTCCGCAAAGAGTCCAGTATTTTTTTTCAGATTCTTCGCTTCGGACTGACAATGAAGATTGTGCCGCTTTGACTTTTCTTTATCTGTCATTTCGACCAGAGGGAGAAATCTTTACAGCGTTCAAGATTCCTCACTGCTCCTTCGACTCCGCTCAGGACAGGGTTCGGAATGGCAAATGAGACTCATTTCCGAAGGGAGAAATCTTTGCCTCCGAGAAATACTTGAACGTAACAAGATTCCTCGCGGAGTTTATCCTGAGGATAGCGAAGGATTCAGCATGACAGTTACTTGATAGGAATTACTAAACTGGGTGAAACTTACTTCCACATTGTCTGTTTGGTCAAATTTAGATTTTTACACAAAATAATGCCTAATCATTTCTGATAATTAAAAAGAGACTAGATAATATTTGTAGAGGCAAGCCGCACCGTGCTCATAAAAAATGAAAATTCTGTGAATGTAAAATAAAAAACTCACAAAAGTGACAAAAAATGGCAAAATAGGACATATTTTACAATTTTTGTCTCAAAATCGGCAAATTGACAAAAAAGGGTATCGCATAAACAGTCAATGGCGAATTTATAAAGTCACTCCAACCATAAAAATCTCTTGGTTTTTCAATGAGTTGTATTATCATATTAACGAGCAAGTCCTGTTTGGCACAGGTCTTGCACTTAAAAATACATAAATAAAAAATTTTTACAGGAGGTAGTCGAGATGTTAAAGTCAATTAAAAGTAAAAAAGGCGAGAAGGGTTTCACCCTAATCGAGCTTTTGGTGGTCGCAGCAATTATCGGTATTTTGCTTGCGATCGCTATTCCGAACCTTATTAAGGCAAGGATGTCCGCGAACGAGGCGAACGCGAGAAAGGCAATGCAGACCCTTAGGGATGCAGAAGGCGAATATTTTGAGCAGGACCTGGATGATAATGGAAACAGGGACTACATTGACGTTATAGGTGCTTTTGCTACAGTGCCCTCTTTACGTGATCCTCAAGGTACCGGTCTGGAAGAGGATGCTCTAGTAGACAGCAGCTTCGAGGGTGCCAGCGATACTGGTGGTACCGACTGTAGCGATCCGAAGGCAGGTTACTGCATAACATTTGATGCTGCCGTTGTAGCGAATGCTAATGGTCTGTTTGATGACTTCGGCTGGCAGACTTCTATGACCAGTCAAAACAAAGTTGGAAGAAGAGATTTTTCGGTCTATGGAGACGGAGTTATAAGATGTGTTGTTAGCACATCAGCAACAAGTGCCCCAGGAACATTTGAAGCCGATCGTACTTCCCCAGGTTGTGATTAATATCTCAAAAAGAAGACTGAAAAACATAGGGTGGCCGGGAAATATTTCCCCCACCCTCTTTTTTCATTTTTTAATGTTTTCTACTCCCCCAAGAGTTAATAGTGCAATCCTAACTAGTTGAATCATTCCAGTGATATCATGTTGCACGTCTAAAACCAGCCGGGAACTAATATAAGTCTGAAGTATATTTGTATCTGAAATACTGTTTTATTTTATTTCAATTCAGAGGGTGTTTTTGAAACCATATATATCATTGTGCTACACAGTTTAAAAATTCTTTGCTGTGTTTTATTATGTCAATGCTATATCGAGTAGTTAAAACAAAACTTGAAGAATCATTATAATAAATGCAGATAAATACGACAAAAAATGTCATCTTCTGCAAATTTTGGTAAAACTTCATAGATACTACTTTCTGACAAATTAAATTCACATTAAAAAACTATGCGTTTTCAATAAGTTACGTACCAAAATCAGTTTTTTACTTTTGGTACGGACATTGCTACATTTAGATATAAAAATAGATAAAGGTGATAGTGATGATTAAATTAACAAAAAGCAATAACCCGGAAAGGGGCTTTACATTAATCGAACTATTAGTTGTTGCGGCTATTATCGGTATATTGCTTGGTATTGCGATTCCAAACCTTATTAAAGCGAGGTTATCAGCAAACGAAGGAAACGCACGAAAGGCACTTCAAACAATAAGAGATGCAGAATATGAGTATGCTGAGCAAGATTTAAATAATCAGGGAGGAAGAGACTACACTAATTTCATAGGAGATCTTGCAACCGGGGGAACTCTACGTTGCCCATCATCGGATGATCAACCTAATACCGGTGGTTGTAGTAATGAAAATGAGTCTCTTATAGATAGTACATTTGAGAATTCCGTTGTGAGTGATGGTAGCCCGGCTGTCGCAGCCATTTGCAATAGGCCAAAGGCAGGGTATTGCTTCGGATGGAGTGCGGATGTTAACACTGATCCTGTAACTCTAACGGGCGACTTTGGCTGGGAAGCCTCTATGACAGGCGCAGGCAAGACAGGGAGAAAAGATTTTTCAGTTTTTGCCGATAAAGTTATCAAATGTACTGTTACAACCCAATCTAGTGGTAGCACAGGACAATTTGAATCTTCTCGTACTGACCCAGATTGCGATTGATAAAATAATGAATGAAGGGATTGCTTCGCTACGCAATGAGCACAGGAGGTGTCATTGCGAGGAGCCCTTCGACGGAGTTTACACTGAGCGTGGCGAATGTGCTCAGGGTAAATTCCACGACGAAGCAATCTAAAATAACTTGTAAGAATCTACTAACGTAACTATAATTTAAAAAATCACCTTGATTTCTATGTCATGCTTAAAGTAGATAACCTTGTTAAGGACTTTGCTACTGGCTTCCTGAGAAAAAAGGTCCGAGTTTTAAAGGGTGTATCCTTCTCTGTAAATAAAGGAGAAATATTTGGTTTTGTTGGACCGAATGGAGCAGGAAAAACAACTACATTTAAAGCCGTTCTTGGTTTTGTTCCTATCACAGACGGAAGCGTTGAATTAATGGGAAAACCTCTTGGGGACGTGGATGTAAAAAAGCACGTAGGCTACCTACCAGAAAATCCATATTTTTATGATTATTTGACAGGAGAAGAGCTACTTCGCTACATGGGGCAGTTGCATGGGCTAAATGGAAAAGGACTTTCTGCCAAGATTGATGAGCTCCTTGAAAAAGTAAAAATGTCTCATGCAAGAAAAGTGCAGTTGAGAAAATACTCAAAGGGAATGCTTCAGAGAGTCGGCGTTGCCCAGGCTCTTATAAACGACCCTGATTTTCTAATTCTTGACGAACCGATGACTGGTCTTGACCCCATCGGGCAAAGGGAGATAAAAGACTTGATTCTCGAAGAAAAAAAGAAAGGTAAAACCATACTTCTCAGCTCCCACATGCTTTCAGATGTTGAAGCCCTTTGCGATAGAGTGGGCGTTATTATGAGCGGAAGGGTCGTAAAGACAGGTGAGCTAGGGAAACTGCTTGAAGAAATTCATACTGATTACGAAATGCTTCTTAAATACGTGGATGAAAGGATTATCAGTAACCTTAGTGATCTTAAAATTAGTGTTGAGAAGAGAGCGGGATTCCTTGTTCTCAGGTTTGACGAGGATATAAAGGAGAGGATATTCCAGGTCGTTTCTGATTCTGGGGCTGATATTGTTTCGCTACATCCTTTGAGGAAATCCCTTGAAGGGCTTTTTGTTGAGGAAGCGAAGAAAGATATTCATATTGAGTCATGAATTAAAGACGCTGAGAAGATTGCTTCACTTCGTTCGCAATGACACCTCCTGCCCTGTCATTGCGAGGAGTGAAACGACCGAAGCAATCTAAAAAACCAAAAAGAGATTGCTTCGCCTGCGGCTCGCAATGACAAGGAATAGATATCATGAACAGAATTTGGAGCGTTGCGCATAATACATTTATAGAGGCTGTAAGAGACAGAGTTCTATACAGCCTATTTTTGTTTGCATTTTTGATGATTCTGAGCTCTCTGATATTGGCGAGTATATCGGCAGAGCAGTATAACAAAATGGTTAAAGACCTCGGCCTGACAGCGATATCTCTTATCGGAATCATGATTGCCGTCTTTCTCGGCATGGGACTTGTTTATAAAGAGATTGAAAAGCAAACAGTCTACAACATATTTTCAAAACCTATACGCCGGTATGAATAAAGTTTTACTACGGTGGGTTATATTATGCGGAGTTTTTTAAAGCAGTTTATTTTATATATCTTGAGTTTCTTATAATCATTGGAGTTGCCCTAGTATTTTCTAGCTTTACGACTCCGGTAATGACAGTGCTTTTCACTTTTCTCACCATCGCGATCGGCAGGTTCTCGAGTGATGTAAAGCTATTTGCTGAGCAGATAAAAAACCCCATTACGGGATTTGTTACCGAGCTTATATATAGAGTGATGCCTAACCTGGAAAAGTTTGATGTGAGACGTGAGGCAGTATATGGGGGTAATATAAGTTTGGAACTTGTTTTTTATACCACTGTGTATGCCGTACTTTATACATTGGCGCTACTGGTGCTTTCCATAATAATATTCGAAAAGAGGGAATTTAAATAAACATGATGCAGGATGCAAGATATAGGATACAAGTTGGATATAACTTTCATGCATCATGAATCGTTTATCCTGCCTCATTTGTTATGGCAATGCTTAGCTCAATCGCAAAGAAACCAGTAACAGGGCTTACTTGTATATTTATCTTAATTGTTATCTCAGTCCCTTTCCAGAAGAGAATTGATGATATAAGGGGTAATTTCAGGGCTATAGAGGAAACCCTTTACCTTTCCTCATCCGCACTGAAAAAAATCTCACTCGGATACAAAGAAATAGTTGCGGACATTTATTGGTTAAGGGCAATTCAATACTTCGGTAGTAAAAAAGTTAAAGAGCAAGACCCAGAACTCCTTTACAAATATTTTGATATACTCACTGATCTTGACCCACAATTTGTCAATGCATACAGATTTGGCGGCACTTTTCTGACAGAGCCGCCCCCTTATGGTCTTGGCGATGTTGATAAGGGAATAAAGCTATTCGATAAAGGAAGGGAGAATAACCCAGATAATTTTCGTATCCCGCTTGAAGAGGCTTTTATATATTATCTTTATGACAAGAACTATGAGAGGGCGGCGGAATTATTCAACGAAGCTTCAGAAAAGCCAGGCCTCTCCGGTCTTCGCCGAGCGTCCATAAAGGGAATGGCAGCATCGGCCCATAACTATGGGGGAAATAGACAACTCTCAAAAAAAATATGGAGAGAAATCTATGAGACCACCACCAATGAGGGCCGAAGGAATTTCGCTTTGAGAAATATAGAGGAACTGAACACAATGGATATGGAAGATCGCTTGACTCAGGCTTTAAGAGAATATATTAAACGTTACAATGAAGAACCAAAAACTCTTGATGCTCTTAAAGATACCGGAATAATTAAGCAAATCCCCAAAGAACCTCTCGGGGGCAAGTTCATTATAGCAAGTAAACTAAAAGCGGTAAAAAGCTCCACCCTTGTAGATCAACAGTTTAAGCAAAATCTCGGTTTCTTAGCCTCAAGAATACAAAAGTTTAAAAAAGTCTATGACAGGTATCCAATAGATGTTGCCGAACTAAAGGATTTCATAGATCAAGGTGGCGTAAGGGAATTCACTCCCCATCCCTTAGGAGAGGACTATGTTTACAATCCGAAGACTGGCGTTATAGGGTCAAACTAGGCCTTGGGGCGAGGTATATGACCGGCAAAGAAAAAACGGACAAACTTTAGTTTTAATTTTAAGATACGGCTTCTAACTTTAGTATTGAATCTAGAAAGAATTAATACCTTTTCAAATCAACAAATCAACTTTAGTCCAATTGATTTTCTACCATAATAACGATTATTAATTATTAAGTATTTAAAAAGTGTATGTTGCGATTAAATTCGAAACTCAGCAAAATAATCTGTCTAAAGTTTTAAAGTTTGGTTTTAGGAAAGAACGAAATATAAGCAGGAGCTTATGCTATTATGAATCTATCTAATGAAAACAATCTCTTATTATGCTGCATTCAGACCGAGACATCTGAGAGTAAATCGGATCGGATAAAAAAACTTCTTACCCTTCCATTGAACTGGGAAGAGATATTACAGTCCGCATTTTGGCACGGCATTACTCCACTCCTGTACCATAGCCTCAAGGGTATCGAAGAGAGCAAGCTTATTCCACAGATAGTTATGGATCAACTTAAAACAGATCACCATAGAAATATCGGTAAGAACATGCACTTTTATGCCGAGCTAAGTGGTATCCTGAAAGCGTTTCGTGAAAATAGGATAAAAGTCATTGTTCTAAAAGGTGGGGCTTTAGCTCAAACCGTCTATGGCAATATCGCTTTAAGGCCAATGAGTGACATTGACCTCCTGATTAAAACAGAGGACCTCTCTCATGCAGAGAAAATAATGTCTGATTTGGGATACCTTTTCGAGGGGAATAAGCCTCTAGAATGGTATAGAGAAAACCATTTTCACCTTAGCTACTTTCATCCGGAGAAAACCATTCTAGTTGAAATTCACTGGCATATAGGAAGAGCATCTCATCCATCTCAAATCGCTATTACTGATACTGGCTTCATTGAGCGATGGTGGGAAAGGACTAGAACCGTAGAGATTTCCGGAATGAAAACCCTTCTACTCTGTCCGGACGATTTGCTTGTTCACCTCTCTCTCCATTTTATTAAACACCGTTTTATAAGCGGAGGATTTAAAGGACCTTTTACTAGCAGAGGCGCGCTTATCCAACTATGTGATATTTTTCAAATCCTCAAACACTATAAAAATGAGTTTAACTGGGCTAGGCTTCAGCGGGAAGCCGAAGAATACGGAATAACAAGCCTTATTTCATCTACTCTTTATCTTTTAAGGGAAATCATGGACTTTGATGATGGTATCTTCAATGATGCTTTTAGAGTATTTAAACTACAAAGTTTTGAAAAAGAGTTAACTAAGCTTATTCAAAAAAGGATATTTATTATAGAGGATTCCATACCCAGCAGTTTCATACAGTCTTTAGTTGCGGATAGGTTTCAAAACCAAGTTAAGTCACTTCTTAGAACGCTATTTCCTCATCGAGAGGTTTTTTCAAAGAGATATTCCGTACCCTTGTCCTCTAAGAAGTTATATTTTTACTATCTAATTCGTCCTTTTATCCTACTTTTAAAATACAGAAAGCTATTATGGAGAAGCCTGATTTCCAGAGGAGAGGTCAAAGAAGAAGTCATACTTAACCGATGGATAAACTCTAAGAATTAGAATCCCATGTTAGGTATACCTTAGTTTTGTCATGTCCGAATGTTTTTATGGACATTCATAAAGTAGAGACGCCATTACATTAATGGGGTCTCTACTTTATTTGATTCCCGCTAAAACAAACGGGAATGACAGCCTTATATCCATTCGGTACATGAGTGCATAACACGATTTGCTAGATACTCCCACTTTTTAGTTTATGTTAATATCAATATCGAAATTCCCAAAAGGAGGGCTTAGGCAATGAGTGCGCTTGAGGATGCAGCAAAGGTTGCGGTAAAGGACTGTATGGCAATAAAGCCAGGGGAAAAGGCGCTTGTCATAACAGATGAGCCGCTTAGAAAGATTGGCTATGCACTTTGGGAATCCGCAAAAGAATTTGGAGTTGAAGCAATAATCACAGAAATAACACCAAGAAGATCCCATGGAGAAGAGCCGCCTGAACCCGTAGGAGAACTTATGAAGCTTGTAGATGTGATACTAATACCTACTTCAAAATCCCTGAGCCACACAGATTCAAGGCGTGAAGCCTGTAAAAAAGGGGTAAGAATCGCTACGCTGCCGGGAATTACAGAAGATACGATGATTAGAACCCTAAATGCAAACTACTCTCAGATCGCTGGAAGAAGCAAAAAAATTGCAGAGATTCTTAAAAACGGTTCAAAGGTCAGAATACAAACTGATCGAGGAATGGACGTTACACTGGTGATAGATGAAAGAGACGGGCATGCAGATACCGGACTCAATCACAATCCCGGAGATTTCAGCAACCTTCCTGCCGGTGAAGGTTATATTGCTCCTTTAGAGGGAAAAACAGAAGGGGTGATCGTAATTGATGGTTCAATGGCAGGAGTTGGAAAGCTGGAAGACGAAGAGATAATAATCACCGTAAAAGAGGGATTTGCCACTGAGATAAGGGGAGGAAAAGCTGCAGAGAAACTTCTTTCCATTATGCAACCTTTTGGAAAACTGGCATTTAACGTTGCCGAGCTTGGGATAGGGACCAACGATAAAGCACTGGTTATAGGAAACGTGCTTGAGGATGAAAAAGCTATAGGCACAGTGCATATAGCTTTTGGAGATAATAAAAGTATGGGCGGCACAATCAGGGTAGCAAGCCATCTGGATGGTGTAATTATGAGACCTACTGTTTATGTGGATGACAAGCTGATAATGGAACATGGTAAGTTCCTAATTTTCTGAAAATGTGCGTGGTTTCTGAATCATAACTAGTTGTTCGTGATCCGATACACGATTCAAGAGGCATAGTACACGAGCCACGAGAGAAAAACCTGCTTTTCTATGGTAAATTAAAACTAATGTCTCAAGAGGTTGAAAGGTTTGTTTTTTTAAACCCTCCTGGAATTTTAGAGATGGTATTAATCTCCCTTTTAGTTATCATTGTTTTATACAGTGCTATAAAAAGCACCAGGCGGTTAACATCCCTAAAGAGGAGAATTACTCTTATTTCTCTTCACCTGGCGTCTTTCTCCCTTATAGTTTTTATACTCTTAAATCCCGCCCTCAGGGTTGAAAATTACAGAGAAGAAAAACCAACCCTTGCTCTTGTTGTTGACCACTCCTGGAGCATGAATCTAGGAGGAGACGAAGAGGGAATATCGAGAATTCAATCCGTAAGGAACTTTTTTAAGAAATATGAAACATTTTTCTCGGAGCTTGAGAAGCATTTTTTTGTAAGTTGCTACGTATTCGATGAGTCTCTTCGACCTGTCTCGTCAGATTTTATAAACATCAGCAAACCAAATGGCAAAAACACAAACATTGACAAAGTAATCAAGGAGCTCGAGGAAAAACACGACCTTGGTGAAATTGACTCAGTTATTCTATTTTCAGACGGGGCTGATAATAATAGGGCATTAGAAAATAACGAAGAGTTGTCAAAAAACATTGGTTTTCCCATAGATACTGTTGCTCTCTCTCTGGATGAAAAAGTGCGTGATGTTTGGATTGACAGCCTAAAAGCAAGCCAGGTTGCTTTTCTTAGATACCCTCTTTCAGTAGATGTGGTCGTTAAGTCTTTCGGTTTTAAAGGTCTTAGCATTCCCATAACTCTAAAAGAAGGAGATAACCTGGTCTCAATAGAGGAGATTTCCATTGCCAGTACCTCAGGAGAGGGGAAAGCAACTTTTGAACTCCAGCCCACATCCGTTGGAAGAAAAATTTACACGGCTTCAATTCCGGTTGTTTCCGGTGACGTAGTTGGAGAAAACAACCAGAAATCCTTTGTAGTAGATGTCATCATAAATAAGATTCGCGTTCTTCATATAGCTGGGAGTCCATCTTGGGACGTGAAATTTCTAAGAAGGGCGTTAAAGAGAAATCCAAGCGTTGATCTGGTTTCGTTTTTCATACTCAGAGAGGCAACCGATCTGGTATTTGCTTCACAAAATGAGCTCAGCCTTATACCCTTTCCAGTTGACGAGATATTCGGTGAAGAACTCGGAACGTTTGATGTGGTGATATTCCAGAACTTTGATTTCCGCCCATACGGGATTTATGGCTACCATCTTGGAAAGTTAAGGGATTATGTGGTGGAAGAAGGGGGGGCATTTCTTATGATCGGTGGCGACAAGAGTTTTGATAGCGGAAACTACGAAAGAACGCCGGTATCTGAAATACTCCCAGTCGAACTGGATTACACCTCAGGAACAGTTGAAAGATCCTTTAACAAAAAGGGATTCCATGCCGAACTCACCAAGGTTGGAGCGCATCATCCAATCATGCAAATTATTCCGAATGAGAAAGAAAACGAAGACAACTGGAATAACATGCCTCCGCTTGATGGAATTAACGAGGTTGAGGGATTAAAGCCGAACGCTATCCCTCTTTTATCAACGCCTGAAGGGGAACCGATCCTGGTTTTAAATCAAGCTAAATTAGGAAAAGTTGCGTCCTTTCTTTCAGACTCTTCATGGCAATGGAGTTTCGTTCGTGTAGGAGAGGGGGAGGTCTCTCCTTACTATGATAAGCTCTGGAATCGCTTGCTTCTCTGGCTGATAGGGGACCCGGAACTAAAGGACTTAAGAGTAAAAACTGATAAACCTTCATACAATCTTGGAGAAAAGTCAAAGGTGGATATACGGATACTTAATCGTGACAACGCAGACCAAGAAATCAAATCATCAGTCACTCTTCCCAGCGGTAAGCAGGTAGAGCTAAATCTTGAAAAGATATCCGCGGATGAAATCAGTTCTGAAATCCCAATCGAGGAGTACGGGATTTACAAGATAAATGTCGCTACTCAAGAAACCCCTCAAATACAAACAAATAGCAACAAAGATGAGACAGTATTCCTGGTTGAACCTCCGGAGAATGAAATCAGGGGGCCCACAACAAATGCTGATTTACTTAAAACTATCGCACAAAAAACCGGAGGGCGTTTTATCACGGTTAAAGACAATCCCGACAAACTCGGCACTGATTTTTCCCCTAAAAGAACCATTATAGGCTATAACACAGTTCAAATATGGGATAAGCCCTGGTTTTTTATTTTACTTGTTGCACTTTTTTCCTCTGAGTGGATACTTAGGAGAAGATGGGGACTTAGATGAATTTCGGATTTCAAATCTCGGATTGCGGAATAGAATGTCTTTCAATCCGAAATCCGCATTCTGCAATCCGCAATTGATTAGACGGAGGCCAAAGCGTGATTCTTGCAGTAGACGTTGGAAACACAAACATTGTATTTGGAATATTCAAGCAAAGAACGATTGTCAGTCACTGGAGGATTGGAAGCGATAGAATCAAGACCTCAGACGAATACGGAGTTCTCTTTAGAAATCTGACCGAGTTAGGAGGAATTAATCAAAAATCAATTAAAGGCGCAATACTCTCTTGTGTCGTTCCTCCCCTTCTTGACGTCCTTGTCTCCACACTGAGGTCCTACTTTGATGTGAATCCCATTGTTGTGGAGCCTGGAATAAAGACAGGGATGCCGATACTCTATCACAACCCCAAGGAAGTGGGAGCCGATAGGATCGTAAATGCGGTAGCCGCTTTTGACGAGTATAAAAGGAGCATGATAATAGTTGATTTCGGAACGGCTACGACTTTTGACTGTATATCCGAAAAGGGTGAGTATCTGGGAGGAGCCATTGCGCCTGGACTTTTTATTTCCGCCGAGGCTCTTTTTGGAGCCGCATCAAAGCTCCCCAAGGTAGAAATCATCGTACCCAAAACGGTTATAGGAAAAACCACCGTTCACAGCATGCAGTCTGGGCTTGTATATGGATATGCAGGACTAGTAGATGGGATTGTAGAGAGAATTCAAAAAGAGATGGGAACAAGTCCAAAGGTAATTGCAACAGGAGGAATTGCAAATCTTATCGCGCATGAAAGCAGAACTATAGAGGATGTGGATGAATTTCTTACCCTGAAAGGTCTTAGATTAATTTATGAGTGGAACGCGCCTTAATTTTTGTATACAAAAACACAGAACAGAGCATCCCCATTATAACCTGCGACTTGAAATAGGAGGAATTCTACGATCATGGATTCTTCCTAAAACTATTCCTACGAAAGACAACGAAATGAGGCTTGTGATAGAGGATAAGGAAGATCCTCATGGCTCTGTTAATTCCAAAGGTATAGTTGAAGATGGATATGGAGAAGGAGAGGTTGAGATTTGGGATAGTGGAACTTATAAACTTGCAAAGAATTCAAAATCAAAGATAGAGATTGAAGTAAAGAGCGAAAAGCTCTCAGGGAAATTCGTTCTTCTGCTTCCCAACTGGGGAAGATGGTATAAGAAAAGGTTATGGATCCTGATTAAATTGTAATAGTAGAGACGACTCGGCGAGTCGTCTCTACATTCTAATTGATTCTAACCTTAACAAACTCTCTCTTTCCTATTTTTATCTTAAGAAGCTCTTTTTGTGGAACTAATGCCCTGGGATCGGTAATCTTTTCTCCGTCCACGTTTACTCCACCCTGCTCTATCAACCTTTTTGCCTCACCTCGGCTTTTAACCCTATCAGAGGAAAGTACAACCAAATCCAGGATTGTTGTCCCATTCTTTCTATCAAGCGTTATTTCCCTTGCATCCTCGGGAAACTCTCTTTCAGAAAACTTCAATTCAAAATCCATCTGAGCAATAGCTGCGCTGTTCAATCCGTGAAACCAGGATGCAATCTCAAATGCGAGAGCCTTCTTGGCATCCATAGGATGCCCCGCTTTCATATTTGTAATCTCTTCCTGAGACCGGGAGCTCAGAAGCTCATAATACCTCCACATGAGCGCATCCGACACGGACATAACCTTTCCGTATATATCCTCCGGCGAGTCTTCAACCGCTATGTAGTTTCCAAGGGATTTAGACATTTTCTTAACACCATCAAGACCCTCCAGGATTGGAAGAAATACAGCAACCTGCGGCTCCTGACTGAAATACCTCTGTACAGCCCTTCCGAGAAGGATGTTAAATTTTTGATCCGTGCCTCCCAACTCGACATCGGCTTTAATACTCGCCGAATCATAAGCCTGAATCAAGGGATATAGAAATTCCTTTATCGTAATAGGCACGCCGGAAGTATAGCGTTTATGAAAATCATCCCGCTCGAGCATTCTTGCTACGTTCTCAAGGGAAGCGAGTCTGAGTAATTCTACCGCATTCATCCTCTTAAGCCAGGAAGAATTAAAAACAACCTCTGTTCTATCTTTTCTCAAGATTTTAAAAACCTGTCTTTCGTAAGTCTTGGCGTTTGCGGCTACTTCTTCCTCGGTCAAAGGCGGTCTGGTCTCAGTTCTTCCGGAAGGATCGCCAATCATAGCCGTAAAATCACCGATAAGGAAGATCACAGCGTGCCCCAAGTCCTGAAAGTCTCTTAGCTTCTTGAGAAGGATACAGTGTCCTAGGTGGAGATCAGGAGCAGTAGGATCAAACCCGGCCTTAATTCTAAGCGGCACGCCTCTTTCTATAGATTTCTTGAATTTGGCAAGGAGTTCCTCTTCAGAGATTATCTCTTCAGTTCCCCTTTTAATAACTTCTAGTTGT
The DNA here is from genome assembly GCA_016187835.1 of Deltaproteobacteria bacterium. Taxonomy (GTDB): domain Bacteria; phylum Desulfobacterota_D; class UBA1144; order Nemesobacterales; family CSP1-2; genus JACPIY01. Next base: position 29,274 of record JACPIY010000055.1, read on the forward strand.
TTCTCAGGACTAGAAAACTTCATCTACAACTGCCTGCCTCCGTCGAACTCACGTTAAAATATAGAATATTCAAATCCTAAGTCAACGATCAAAGAGAAAGGACCCTTAAAAGCCCCGTTCGATAAAGCTCAGCACAGGTTTGATCGCTTTATCGATCCCTAAGAAGCTAGAGAGCAGAAATATTTATATTTGTAGTCAAGGTAGAATCAGCCTCGCCTAAAAATATACCAGTTACAGGAGCAGATAATCGAGGAATTGCCGATGCAGAAACGGCGATATGGCGATCAGCCGTAGCCAGTCCGGTACTTGGATCGAACCCCCTCCAGCCTCCGCCAGGAATATAAACCTCAGCCCAGGAATGGAGGTCCTGTTTTTCAGTATGTAGCTCCTCGAAAGAGTAGCCGCTTACAAAACGCGCCTCAAATCCGAGCATTCGACACGTTTCGATAAAAAGCACAACCAAATCTCTACACGATCCATTTTTCTCCAACAATGTTTTTTCGGGTGGGTAAGATTCTCCAAACTCGCGATATTCTTTCCGAAATTTATGATTAATTTCTTCCGTAAGATGTATCAAAAAAGGGATATTTTGGTGATCTACTTCACAAGCTATTCCTTCGGCAAATCGAAGAACTTCTATGGAATTCGCAATGTGTGCTGTAAAAGGTTTTATAAAATCATCAATATCTTTTGGATACTCAATAGGCAATATAAGCGCACTTTCCGAATGAACCAGATTAATAATTGAGCCACGAAGACACTAAGTTAAAATCCAGAAGTCAGGAGCCAGAAGTCAGAAGCCTTTTTTCTTCTGTATTCTGAATTCTGACTGCCGGATTCTTTAAAATTCATATTTCTCCTTTGTGCCTTAGAAGCTAGTATTATTCTCCCCTGCAAACAACATACCACTCTGTAATCCTCTTTAATCATTACAGGAAATCAGTCTTTAAGTCTTATATCTAATCAAATGTGTGCTTAAGATTTAAGCACGAAGTCTTAAAAAATGGGCTTTCTTTCGGGTAAGTCTCATCAACTTATTAAGTACCCTGACATTTCCTGAGCGGGCACAAGGTTCGCTCCTACGAAATCCTTTAACAGATAACAGAGCTACTGCAAATGGGTTTCTGTAATCTCGTAGTGTGTTATCGGAATGGGGGAAGCATGGTGGAGAACCATAAGCCAACGGGATTCATGACGTTCAAATATATTTGTTGATTGAGACACGTTAATCAACATTGGATTTCTTTTCAGATATATCATCTTTTGTATACAAGTAACCCAGGCAATCTCCCCTTTTACTTCAACGTTGATATTAGAAAGCTTAATATCCAGTTGATCTTTCGGATCAAATACATTTTCCCAACTCTGTCTTATAGCCTGCCATCCCTGAAGCATTATCCAACCCGGATGAACGCAACCCGCCCTTGAATCCTTTACCCAAACTGTATCCATTAGCTGTAGGTCTCTCGTAGCAAGAGCCTTATAAAACTTATCGTTTACTTTAAGCACTTCTTCACGGTCGGAATTTTTAGACATAACTTTAACCTCGGCATTTAAAAATTCTTTTGATGTTTAATCAGAGATTAGATCCTGTAACCCACCAATTAAACTAAAAAATTTTTCCTTCTATTTTATCATCAACAAGGGTCCGATGAAAACTTTTGTAAAACTGTCAAACAAATTGATTCCAATCAATACACCTTCTTTAAAATATTTATCAGCTTCGGATCCCCGTTTGCGGGAACCTGCCAGTTGACGTGAATCACTTTTATACCTTGAGCCTCAAGGGCTTCTTTAAAACTCTCAAGCCCGATATTTATCGCTTGAATTTCCTGATGCAGTATATCGGGAGATTCTTTCCCGCTTTGAGAAATGCCCGCCGAAACCAACTCTTCCATCTTGACAAGTACTTGCTTAGCCAATTCTTCGGAGTCCGCTTCAACCGTCATTACCAAGTCACTTCCACTAGCGCCTTTTATCTCCGGCGTCATAAGACCGGCGTCTTCTAGTACAAATTTAGCCTTTTCCGTTGCCATAACAGCAACAGCGTTCTTGACCCCTTCCATCTCACGGATATTTTTTGATATACGCATCAAGCGAAGCGCATCCTGAAAGTAATTTTTTTTAATCTTGAATTCTATTGCCAAGTCTTTTGTCTCCTTACTTTATTTTGCCACGAATTAGCACGAATCTACACGAATAAAAAAGCACCAATGACCAAACTCCAAATTACAAACAAATTCCAATTTCCAAATACCAAATAGCCTGTACTATGTCTATCTAAGGATTTAGAATTTAGTACTATGAAATTGTTTGAGAATTGTGATTTGTTATTTGGAATTTTTGGGTTCATTCGTGTTCATCCGTGTCAATCTGTGGCTTGATTATCGTGTACTCAATTGGGCACGACTTTGAAACCGTATTACTAACAAAACAGTATTTTTTAGCAAGAGCAATAATGCCCTCTAAAGTCTCAGACGGAAGAGAACTATCTACTTCAACCAAAAGACTCGAAAAGAGGAAATCCTTTAAATTCTTTTTCCCCTTCACATTCACACGCATATCCTTAACTTCGATTCTTTTCTTACGAGCAACATAAACAAGCGCAAGGCAGAAACACGAAGCCAAGGAGCAGAGGAAAAGCTCCGTCGGCATCATTCCGGTATCTTCACCGTGAAACTCAGGAGCCTCATCAATCGAAATACTAAACTGTCTCGCCTTAACCTCAACCTGATAATTCTTCTTCCAGACGGCCTGGACTTCCATGATTGCACCTCGTGATCTATTTTAACAAAAATAACGAGTCGGGAATAGCAAGCTTCTTTTACGGTTCATCGGCAGTCGAATGATTCGTGGCACTAGACACTCCACTTTTTTTGTTCAAGGTGAAGTCATCAAGTTGAATTATCCCCGATTTTAGGTAGAGTTTTTAGACTATTTTTGGGCTAATAAGGAGAGTTTTAACGTGAAAAAGTATCTTTTTACGCCAGGTCCTGTTCCAGTTCCCGAGGAAATACTTCTTGAGATGGCAAGACCGATAATACATCATAGAACCGCCGATTTTGAAAAAATATTCGCCGAAGTGAGAGATGGGCTTAAGTACGTATTTCAGACAAAAGAGGAGGTCTTTGTCCTTGCCTCTTCCGGCACGGGAGCAATGGAAGGAGCAGTGGCTAACACACTTTCTAGTGGAGATAAAGCCCTTGTTGTAGACGGTGGAAAGTTCGGCGAGAGATGGACGAAAATTTGTAAGGCTTTCGGAGTTGAGGTAGAGGAAATAAAAGTTGAGTGGGGCGAGGCTGTTGACCCCAACCTTATTAAAGACGCACTGAAAAAAGACCCGTCAATTCGCGCAGTTCTTATGCAGTCAAGTGAAACATCAACTGGAGTTATGCATCCTACAAAAGAGATCGCAGCAATTACTAGAGAAAGGGATGATGTTATTCTTATAGTAGACGGAATTACCGCAGTCGGTGTATTCCCACTACCCTTTGATGAATTGCGTATAGACGTTCTTGTTGCCGGTTCTCAAAAGGCATTTATGCTTCCTCCAGGACTTGCATTCGCTTCAATGAGCGGGAAAGCATGGAAATTTAGAGAAAGATCTGATCTTCCAAAGTTCTATTTCGATTTCAAGAGATATCTTAAAGACGCAAAAGACAACACCACTCCTTGGACCCCTCCTGTAGCTCTCGTTATTGGCCTTGCCGCAGTTCTTAAAAACTACAAGAATGAAGGTCTTGAAAAGATACACAAGCGTCATGCCACACTTGCCCAAGGGACAAGAGAGGCCATAAAGGCAATCGGTCTTGAACTCTATGCCAAGGATTCTCCAAGCACTGCGCTTACAGCAGCCGTTTCACCGCCAGGAATAGGTGCGGGAAAGATCATAAGTGGACTGAGGGAGAGGTTCGGAATGACGGTTGCAGGAGGACAGGATCAGGCAAAGGGAAAGATATTTAGAATCTCTCACATGGGATTTATTGACAGATCGGATATTATCGCAGTCATCTCTGCCATTGAATGCGTTCTTAGGGATCTTGGACATAAATTCGATTTTGGTGCAGGAACTAAAAAGGCATCAGAGATTTTGGGAGCGGAATAAAAGTAACAATCTATAAGTAGGGGCGAACAGCCGTTCAACCCTACAACTAATGACCTTGTCTAACCATAAATGGCGATTCTAAGTAAAAACCAGTTAAACAAAAGTTTATTTAACTACTGTATATAGAAGGCGTCTTTGTCTCATAGCAACTCGTATCACCTGAATCACATTTCCTAGTTTCCAACTGAAGGGTTACGTGACTTATCTGGAACTTATCGTGAAGGTGATTTTTTATATTTTTGATAAGATTTTCACTCAAATGTATATCCTCAATGATCAGATGTGCACTCAGAGCTTCAAACCCCTGTGTAAGAGTCCAGGCATGAAGGTCATGAACACCCAAAACCCCTCTATGAGAACAAATAGCACTTTCAACTGCCTTGAGGTCTATTCCTTTTGGAGTTCCCTCAAGAAGAATGTGAATGGATTCACCAAAGAGTTCCCACGCTGCTCTAAGTATGAGAGTAGAAATAAAAACACTTATAATTGGGTCCGCATAATACCATCCGGTTTTTAGCATCACTAAACCAGCGAAAAGAGCAGCGACCGAGCCGAGCGCATCACTGATAACATGCAATATTGCACCACGAATGTTTATATTATTGCTTTTAACCCTTGAAAGAATATAAGCCCCAAGAATGTTGACGCCAAGTCCTAAAAAAGCAACCACAGTCATCTCAAGGCTTTTTACTTCACTAGGATTTCTAATTCTTTTGTACGCCTCGACAAATATTCCAACGGTTATGCAAAAGAGAAGGAGACTATTAAAAAAAGCTGCCAGTACTTCAGTTCTATGAAATCCAAAGGTTTTTGCGGAAGTTGGAGGTTTTAGGGCAAACCAGAGAGCAAAAAGAGCAAGAGAAAGAGCAAAAACATCCGTAAGCATATGCGCTGCATCAGATAATAGAGCAAGACTTCCCGTAAAAAATCCTGCCGCAGCTTCTAATAACATAAAGCCCACTGTTAGGAAAAGCACCAATAAAAGGGGATTTTTTTCTTTTAAATCTTCTTTTGAAATGACGTTATCTTTATTATGGATTTCCTCTTCCACTTTAGATAAAAATACACGCCCTATAAAAGAGAGTCAAAAGCTTATGTTAAAACCTATACACGGAAACCTAACATGAGAGTAGGGAAAATGATAAAAAGGAAGTCAGCCGCTGATTTACACTCGATCTCCAATCTTTAAAAAAAACCAGTTTACCTCCACATGCACTTACTGCTATAATCTTATTAGGGAAGTTTAATAATTTCTTCGTTATTCTATAATATGGAGAAATTCGATGGCTAGAGAAGCGGTAGTAGAAACTTCAAGAAATTTAGAAGAAGAAATAATAATAATGTGCCATTCAACCAAGGAAATGCTTGAGGCAACACGTGATGGATTTCGAAGGCAGGATAACGAAAGACTTGATCAAGCAGAGAAGATTGGACGAGAAATCCATCAAAAAGAAAAGGAATTGACATACTTAATCATGACAAAGTTATCAAAAAAAGAAGAAACAGTCAAAGAAATAGAAAGCCTAGGCCTTCTCCCCGGATACATTGAGAGAATCGGAGATAACATTGAACTTCTTATAAGATGTATAAGAACAATGAACCAAGAGGGGACGCTTTTCAGTGAAAGAGCGATAAAGGAGATCAACACGCTTTTTGATAAAGCCATCGAGCTTCTTGAATGTGTTCGCGATGCTCTAAGGACAAAGAATAAAGTACTTATAAAACACATCAAAGAAGAAGGAAAGAAATTTCAGGAGATGATCAGTGAGTACTCTCTTGCACACCTAGAGCGTTTGATTGAGGGTACCTGTATGTCCAAGGCTTCTTCGGTTTACCTTGCCATTCTAGATTATCTCGCCGAAATTGAAAGACATATAAGACAGATGGCAGATAAAATATTCATATAGTTACCTTTCTTATCGAACCAAGATAATTTAAGTTAGAGATAATAACCAAAATCTGTATAATAGGATAAAAGTCAACCAGGCACTACGGAGAGTAAACCATGAAAAAACCAAAGGTAATTGTAGTACTTGTTTTAATCCTTTTAATAATAATTGTGCTCGCACAAAATGCCGAAGCTGTAGATGTCAACTTTCTTTTTTGGAATTTTTCTGCATCCGCATTTATCATGTACCTAATTTTCTACATTATAGGTGTCATATCCGCTGCTATCGGAATGTTCTGGCGAAGGATATAAAGTGGTAAAAGACAGGAAGATCTGAGGGGGCTCATACTAGACTAGTCTCGTCATTTAATTAACCAAATTTGTTATATTTCCCCCAATCTTCAATTTTTTTTCATTCGCATCCATTCGTGTCAATTCGTGACTGAATAGTTATGCAAACACCAAAAGTCCCCCGAATTTTTCCACTATTTTTAGGTTCTCCCTATAGTCCACCGGACAATCTATGACAACGGGTTTGTCTTTAGAAAAGGCCTCTTCCAGAACAGGTTTAAGTTCATCTGCAGACTGGATCCTATATCCAATCGCGCCGAAGCTTTCTGCGAATTTAACGAAATCAGGGTTTCCAAAGTTCACATGAGACTTCCTTCCGAAATGAATCTGCTGTTTAATTTCGATGAGACTATAACTCCTATCGTGAAAAATCAAACTCACAAAAGGAATATTTTCTCTCACAGCAGTTTCCAGCTCTTGAGCATTCATCAGGAATCCACCATCCCCTGTGACGGTTATCACTTTTCTCTCTGGATAAAGTAGCTTTGCCCCAATAGCGCCGGGTACCCCGATTCCCATCGTTGCAAACCCATTTGAGATAATGCAGGTATTGGGTTTGTAACACGGATATACACGAGCAACCCAGAGTTTGTGAGCACCGACGTCGGAGATTACTATATCATCCACCCCCATTATATCTCTCAGATCGTACAGAATTCTTTGCGGCTTGGGAGGAAAAGACCTATCGTCTCTGTATGCCTCCATCTCCCTTAAAATCTGTTCTCTGAGAGCCTTTGAGTAATTAGCCTCATTAGGTGTTGTTTTGTCAGCAATTTCTCTGAGCGATATGGCAATATCGCCCACGACGCCTACGCTCACTATATAGTGAGCATCAACCTCTGCAGGTGACATGTCAATATGAACGATCTTTTTATTCCTATGCGGGTTCCACTTTTCCGGTGAGTATTCAACGATGTCGTATCCGACGGTAATGACAACATCCGCCTTGGCTAACCCAGATGCTATGTAATCCCCTGCTTGTAGACCTACTGTGAAAAGCGAAAGCTCGTTATTATCGGAAAGCGCACCTTTTCCCATGAAGGTATGGGCTACCGGTATATTTAATTTTTGGGCGAAGTATGAAAGGGCATCTGAAGCGCTTTCTCTTATAATGCCGTTTCCAGCCAAAATTATTGGATACTTGGCTTCTGAAATTATTTTTGCCGCTCTTTCAACCTGGGCGGCAAGTGGCTCTGGTCTGAAGGGAAACTGTACGAGAAGCGGCTTCTCGTCTACGTCAAGCCCTGCTACATCCTCGGGAAAATCTATATGAGTGGCTCCAGGCTTTTCAGTCTGAGCAACTTTAAATGCCTTTCTTACCGCCTCGGGTATGATCGCTGGTTTTTTAATTTGGGTGTTCCACTTTGTGATTGGACGAAATATCTCTACAATGTCAATATACTGATGAGATTCCTTGTGCATTCTATCTAACGAAGCCTGGCCGGTTATGGCAACAAGTGGAGCTCTATCCATGTTTGCATCTGCTACTCCTGTCATAAGGTTTGTAGCACCGGGCCCAAGCGTTGAAAGGCATACCCCAGCTTTTCCTCTCAATCGTCCATAAACGTCGGCCATAAAAGCCGCACCCTGTTCATGGCGAGCTAGAATGAACCGAATCTTAGAGTCATGCAGGGCATCCATAATATCGAGATTCTCTTCGCCGGGAAGCCCGAAGATATAATTCACACCTTCATTCTCGAGACACTTAACAAGGAGTTCCCCCGCTTTCATATTTTTCTCCTCATATTTAATCCCCGTTTTTGCCTTAAATATTTTTTATTAACATAACTCATAGCCAATTAAATGCAAGAAGTTTTAACTGTCTGTAATCACTTAAAAGCTTGAAAATCGTTTAAACCAAAACTTTTTCATGTTCTATCTGCTCAATCTACCCGATGCAGTCTTGACAATAACTTATTCTCCGTGAGATAATGAGAATAGCAAAAATTTATGCATAAAAAGTTGTTGCACTCGGATATCCAAAAAACTCCTTTTTCGGAGGTGGGATATGGGAGTTTTTCTTCCGCCGTATTATCGTTGGCGTCCTCATCCCTGGCATGGTCTCGAAGTTGGTCCGCAACCTCCTAGAATTGTCCACGCTTACATCGAGATCACCCCATTCGATGGGATCAAGTACGAAGTAGACAAAGTTACTGGGTACATGCGCGTTGACCGTCCGCAAAGAACCTCATCACAGCCACCCGCTCTTTACGGGTTTATACCGCGCACTTACTGTGGCAGGAGAGTAGGTAGATTGTCAACGAACGCCCAACAGGGGGATGGTGATCCGCTCGATATATGTGTTTTTAGCGAGAGACCAATTACTCGTTCGGAAGTCATCCTGAATGCAAGGGTCATCGGCGGTCTTCAAGGTATTGATAAAGGGTTAGCTGACGATAAAATGATTGCCGTCTTACAGAACGATAACATCTGGGGAGGGATCGAAGACATTTCGGATCTGCCAGCAATTCTAGTCGAACGATTACGGCACTATTTTATTACCTATAAGCTCGAATCTGGAGCGCAATCGCAGATGACCATCGAAAAAGTTTACAACTCCGAGCATGCTCTACGAGTTGTAGAGGCAGCAATGGAAGATTATAACGAAGCCTACGGTGCCTAACTACATTACGATATCTAAGAAATCCCTCAGCTTAATGGATGAGATAAAACCCTCTAACAAAGCGAATAAAAAGGAAAGATTTTTATGAAGGCTATTCTGCATATAATCTGAGATCATAAGGTAGAAAAGTCAGTCCATATTTTAAAAGCAAAAATTCTCCCTTAATTAAGGATGAGTCATAAGTAGTAATATTTACAAGCAGTTAAATCACAAATACATTTTAAAAAAGAGCAGGATCACTTTTTATTCTCGTGCCTACTTCAACGCTGCTTGCGGCTTCTGGGGTTATTTCAAGAACGTATTTTGCGGAACTGAACGGAGAGTAAATCTTGCACTCATTGTAGGGATTTTTCTTGTCTATACATGGCTCAGCGTTTTTCACTATATGTACTATCTCTCCATCACTGCTAATCCAGAGCATGGCCAGATTTATTAACGTATCCTTCATCCAGAAACCGTAATATCCTTCCCTTTCAAATATAAAAAGCATCCCACATTTATGACATAGACTCTCTCTTCCTTGAAGTCCTTTCTCCTTGTCCTTTGCCACCTCCGCATATATTTTTAAACCATTAGGCAGCGTTATTTGGTAAGAATCCGAAGCGCAACTGGGTAAAGCCCATAAAAAGAGGACCAAAAATAGCATTGCAATTTTCATTTCTTAAAATGCCTCTCTACAAGCGGGTCTTCATCCAGTTCTGAAATAAGGTAGCCGATTTCGTATTGATCCCCAGGATACCAGTATAGCTTTATTCCCTGAGGTGTAACCAAATATACTCCCTCCTTTCTCGTATCTTCAGGAAGATTTACCTCATATACAGGAAATCCCACGGTGCCGCTTCCTATGTTCACAATCTTTCTTTGCTCCCTGAGTTTTCTAACACTTTTAGCTATATCCCAAACCTTTGGAAATACCTGACCTTTGACCTCAAGTTTCATAGGAGAATCTCTTTCTTGAATAGATATTAAACCAAGTTACGTCCTATTCAATTTTCTTCGATTGCAGGTGTAGGTCTGAAACCCCACTAGCATCTGAAAACTATTAATGGATAAAAATCACCGAGAAACCTCGATTCGCGAAATCATACCAACACAGGTTAGAATCAAATCCAGTTTTTTATTCCTCTCATAGACAAACCGCTCGTTTATTTTGGCCCCACACTCAGGACATGTCTTTTTCTCTTCATTCCAAGTGTCACACCGCTCACAATACATACCCTTTTTTTCATACCAGGTTAAGAGGGAATAAACAAGCTCGTTTAATCCTCTCTTTCCTAAAGAATCCGCCCAGTCACTAAACGCCTCAGTTATCCCTTCACGGAATCTTTCGGGGACTTCAGTTAAATCACCTGCATATATTTCTTCTTTGTCTACATAAATTCTACACAAGAATCCCATTTCTTATTCCCTCGATTTCCGACTTCGGATTTATATTTACCTCGAATTGACACGAATAGTCACGATTAGGTGTATTGAGTGCCGGGTGTTGAGTATTTCGTATTCAAACTAAAACCCAGCACCTAATACCCAATACCCATTTTGCATGGCTAATCAATGTTTTTCTATTCCGCAATCCGTGTTCCGAAATCGGCAATCGTTCAGTCCCCACATCCTTCCTGGTATCCACAGTGCTTACATATTGCATGGCAGCCCACCCTTATAAAGGGTTTTTCACAATTAGGACATAAATATAAGCCTATCATCTATTTTCTTTTCTGCCGAATTTTTCTTGTCCATTGTCCATTAACCTATTGCAGGCAAATTATGAATTGCACTACCTAGAGTTTCTTCATCTCTGCAATCTTGAGTTCAATATAAATAAAAACTCTTCGCCTATCTGAATGCAAAAGTCTTTATCGTTTGAGCGAGCACATCCGGATCATCGGTTGGTGCAGCACAGGAATTCCCTGCACACACGCAGGCACAAGGAGACTTTAATTTCCCTATTTCTTTAATGGTCTTAGATAAATTCACAAAGTTGTTCTCAGTCGAATCTATCTGAATCACTAGTTTATGGGGTCTGTAAATTGACCATGCAGTCCTTAGAAGTTCCTGGGTCTTGGAATCCGCACTCCCTCCCACGACAACAACCTGGACTGGATGTTTAAGATGATAATGTAGAGCAACAAAGTAAGAAGCTGCATATAGCCCGTATTTCTCAGCTATTCTACCAAAGTATTTCAGCGTTCCCTCAGCATAGTATCTGTAGTTATAGTCATTCGTAATATAGTACAACTTGTCAAACAAAATCGCAGCACTTGAATTTGGAGACTGAATCGGGTCATCCTGAATCGGCTTGAGACGACTTCTAAGTGTAACCACTGAACCATTTCTTTCTTCTATATCAAAAAATCCTCCTCTCCTTTCGTCGTAGAATTTATCAGCTGCAATCCTGGCTAGATTGATTGCCATTTCTAAATAATAGCCTTTCCCGGTAACCTCATAGGCATCGAGGCATGCAATTCCCATCTTTACTTGGTCGTCGAGAAACCCAGTTACGTTTGCTTTTCCGTTAAAATAGGTGTGATAAAACCCAACTCCTTCTTCAAAACAATTCTCGATGAGAAAATCTATAGTCTTTAGAGCGAAATCCCTGAAATTATCATTCCCTAAAATCTTATAAGCCAGGAAAAAAGCAGAAATCATCATGCCATTCCAGCTTGTATAAACTATTTTATCAACATAAGGAGCAGGTCTTTTTTTACGTGCCTCAAAGAGATTTTTCTTACCGGAATGGATAAGCTCTCTGACCTTATCCGGTGAAATGCCTAATCTTCCTCCAATTTCCTCAGGCACCATATCAATAAAAAGAACGTTTCTCGAAGGATTGTGTTTCATCTCTCCTCGGGAATAAATATTGTAATAGAAAGAGATAACCCTGGCTTCATCGTAACTGAGAGCTTCTTTCGCTTCCTCCTTTGTCCACGTGAAATAATCTCCGTCGTCATGAAGGTCAATGTCGGCATCCTGACTTCCGTAAAACCCTCCTCTCTCTTTATCAGAAAGAACATCGGTCACAAAACTTATAATTCCTTCCGCAGTCTCCCGATAAAGCTCGTTTCCCGTAGCCTGATATGCCAAAAGGTAGTTTTTAATATATTCGGAGTTGTCATAGGACATCTTCTCAAAGTGAGGAACAATCCATTGAGCGTCAACGGAATAGCGATGGAATCCGCCTCCTATCTGGTCGTGTATTCCGCCTTTTGCAATTCCTGTAAGAGTCTTCTCAACCACGTTAAGGAATTCCTCATCATTGGCCTCATAATAACGGGCAAGTAGAAGCTCGGTTGCTCCGTAATGAGGAAACTTTGGCGCAGTTCCGAATCCCCCGTTTACCGGATCAAATAAATCCATAACAGAATGAATAGCTTTATCAACCAAAAGTATGTTCGGTTCATCTGGAGATGGTTCGAGTTCGTTTAACTGTGATAGCGCCTCGAATATTCTTTGCGACTCGGCTATAATCGTATCTTTATTGTTTTTGTAATAGTCAATTACCCTTTGAAGCACTGTGCGAAAAGAAGGGAGATTTTGTGTGTCATTTGGAGGAAAGTAGGTTCCGCCAAAAAACACCTTTCCTTCAGGTGTCATGAAAGCGGTAAGCGGCCATCCGCCCTGACCCGTAATAGCGCTTACTGCCTGCTGGTATCTTCTATCAACATCGGGACGCTCATCACGGTCCACTTTTATAGGTATAAAATTCTCATTGATTATTTTTGCAATTTCTTCATCCTCGTAACTTTCTCTATCAATGACATGGCACCAGTGACACCAGACAGCGCCGACATCGAGAAGAACGGGACGGTCTAATTCTTTTGCCCTTTCGAATGCCTCTTCACACCAGGGATACCAGTCCACAGGCTGATGGCGTGCACTCTTTAGATAAGCACTTGTTTCATCCGCTAAGCGATTTGTTTTTTCTTGAGGCATACTGATTCTCCTTAGGAGTCTTATTGAGAAAGTACGTTTTATAAAAAAGTTAAATGATTATCGTTTTATGTTCAAATATTAAAGCCTAGTTTAATCCAATCCAAAACAAATTCGGAAGATATTTGTGGTCTTTGTCTTTTTTAATTGTTAATTTTGTAATAGCGGGACAGAAATTACAGTGTATCTTGCTTTGAGATATGAGGACAGGCGAAATTTTCTAATCTCGCTCTAAAGTTGTCATCTAACTACACCTATTCTGAATTCAGACAGCTCCCAAGATACGTGCAACGGTATTTTGGATTTGATTCACTGTAAAGGGTTTAGTTATAAAAGAAAATGCACATTCGGCCCCTATCCCATCTGTCAATTCTTCTTCCGCTCTCCCGCTAATTATCACTAAAAGAGAGCTTGGAGCTACAACCTTCATCTCCTTAAGAACATCGAATCCGCTCTTTCCTGGCAACCCCAGATTGAGAAAAACAATATCAAAGTGGTTTTTTCCTAAAAGCTCTATAGCGGCCTCCCCACTACTAGCTACAACAATATTATGTCCTACACTTGAGAGGGATTCTTTAATAATATCACAGACAAATTCCTCGTCGTCCACTACAAGAATGCTTCCCTTTCTCTTCGTCTGCATAACCTTATCGCTATCTTCATTGTGTTGCGAATCGGCTTTAGGCACATTTGAAAGGCGTTGAACATTCGGAAGGAATATCGTAAACGTCGTTCCCTTTCCAACTTCACTACTTAGGTCAATCCGTCCCCCATGCCTTTCAATTATTGCATATACCACAGAGAGACCAAGCCCGGTACCAGACTTTGAACCGATCTTTCCTTTCGTTGTAAAAAATGGCTCAAAGATTCTTGACATATTCTCCTTTGAAATTCCAATTCCGGTATCTGAAAAGTCAATTTTTACACAATCATCTTTTAACTCAGTGCTAATTCCAATAACACCTCCTTCGGGCATCGCATGACTCGAATTTATCGCCAAATTGAGGATAACCTGCTGTATCTCGCCCACATTCATTCTGATTGGAGGAATTTTCCCATAGTGGCGTAAAATCTTTATTCCATCCGATTGAAAAGTATGCTCAATGAGAACAAGCGTATCTTCAATTACCTCATCTATCGAGACAAGCTGAAATTTCTCTTCTTTCTGTCTTGAAAACGTAAGCAACTTATTTACTATCTCTACGGCTCTATTCGAGGCCTTTTCCACAATTTTTAAATCATTTCTAATCTGTTCAATACTGACTCTTGACATAGCAAAACCAGTATAGCCAATAATTCCCGTGAGAATATTGTTAAACTCGTGGGCGATACCGGCGGCGAGCTGGCCTACGGCGGACATCTTGGTAGATTGAATGAGTTGTGCTTCTAATTTCTTCTTCTCAGTAATATCCTCGGTAACGGCTATGGTTCCGAATAACTCATTGGTTTGGAAATCAACTAAGGGTGAAATGGTAATTTCTAAAAACTTATCTTTGTGCCTTAACTCATGCTTGGTGGTACAAGAAGAATCGCTTAGTATTCGAGGAATGATTGCGTCAAAGTTTATACCTTGAACAAGTTCGCTGAGTTTACGCCCGACGCAATCCTCACCAAACATATCTCTTGTCTTAGGATTGGCACTTTTTATTACAAGCTCCTTATCAGTAGTTATGATACTTTCGTAGGTACTATTCAATATATTCTCAAGGTCCCTATTTCTTTCCCGTACCTTTAGCTCAAGGCTCTCATTTAGTTCTTTGAGTTCCCTAATGAGGCGTTTGTTTTCCCTAAATAGGTCATACTTTTCAACGGCATGCTTTATTATGCTCTTTAGCTTATCATAGTCGAGCGGCTTAGTAAGGTAATCAATGGCCCCGTGATGAACGGCTTCTACGGCAGTGACAAGGGAAGCAAACCCGGTCATAAGGATAACTGGTATGTCGGGATTAAATTTCTTGATTTCGGATAACAGGTCTATTCCGTTTTTTTCGGGCATACGTATATCGGTAAGGACGACATGGAAAGAGTCCTCTTTTAAGAGTTGAAGTGCCTTGCTACACTTAAAAGCGGTTTTTACTTCATACCCCTCTTTCACGAGAATGTCCGAGAGTATTTTTAAAATCAGATTCTCGTCATCAACCACCAATATCTTTCTGCTCTCTCTCATCATCCACTCCTTTGATATCTTGATTGGTGCAAAGCTCTATTACAAAAGTTGTACCCTCTCCCTTTTTACTTGCCACTATAATTCTACCATTATGATTCTCAACTATTTTATAGCTTATAGAAAGACCAAGCCCTGTTCCCGTCTCCTTCCTTGTAAAAAACGGGTCAAAAATCTTAGAAATGTCTTCTTCATCTATTCCCCCGCCCGTATCCCTAAAACTTATAAATATGTTATTTGAGAATACATTATAAACACCCGTATCAATCTGGAGTTCTCCACCTTGGGGCATTGCCTGAATAGCGTTTATAAGGATATTAATAAAAACCTGCCATAGCTGATTCGGATCACCCATGACGCCTGGAATTTGAGGATGAAAGGTTGTTATAAGTTTGATGTTACTATCCGAGATTTGCTTTCTTATCAAAACCAGAGCGTTCTCTAAAATGCCGTTTACATTCACAGGTTCAAAATGCGGCGGTTCGGATCTTGAGAATTTAAGCAGGTTATCAATCAAACGGTTTGTTCTATCAATTTCATGTTTAATGTAGTCCAGATACTCTTTTACAACCACGGAATTTTCTCCGTCAATCATTTGCGACAAATAATACCTTGCACCTTCTATAATATTTAGTGGATTTCGAATCTCATGAGCAATTCCCGCCGCAAGCTGTCCTATAGCCGACATCTTCTCGATTTGGATAAGCTGAGACTGGGTTTCTCTTATCTCTCTATTTGCCTCTTCTAACTTTTTTGCATAATCCTCTACCAATCTAAAAGCAAAAGCATTTTCAATAGCGATCGCGCTTTGGTTTGCAAGAATGCGAAGTAGCTTTATGTCTTGAGAATTATAGGAAAGCCCGGATTTCTTATCACCCAGAGACAAGATACCTATCAGCCTTTTCTTGAAGAGTATAGGAACGAACAAGGCAGCGTTAAAATCATCAAAGGTTTTCATAAGTTTGCTTCTATACCGAATATACCTCTCGTCAGCAATCAAATCGTCTTTAAAAATCTCCTGTCTGTATCTGCTCAGTAGCTTGATTAATTCGTTATCTTCCTTAATGGAAAACACCATTAGGGAATGAGCACCTCTACTTTTAGCGTAGACTTCGTAATCTCCCGAATTTTGGTCGAAAAGAATAACGGATACAGGATTTGAAAACATTGTTTGCACAATAGTACTAATAATTTTATCGGTAATCTCATCAAGGTTAAGAAGAGATATCATGGCAAAGCTGATCTCTTCTACAGTCCTACGATAGTCGTATTCCTTTCTAAAGAATGTTAAATCTATAAAGTTCTGAATGCGATTTCTGAGCGGATTTAAAGTGAAGACCAGAAAAGTAGTTAGTAATACAAAAAATGCCGGATTTCTCCAACCGCCATAATTAGCAAAGGCTAAATTAAAAGCAAGTACCATTGAGGCAAAAAAGCACACCAAAGCCCCCGTTAACACACCATAAACCAGAGCCTTTTGAATGATTACATCTATATCAAAGAGCTTGTGTTTTACAATAGCGTATGCTACAGACAGAGGGAAAAATGTAACCAAAATGGCCAAGGCATTAAGATTGCTGACATCGAGTGCTGTAATCGCCATTGCACATAGAGCAGGGAGAAAAAACCCCAAAAATGCCCCTAGTAATATGACCTTAGACCGCTCTTTATCGAGTGAAGAATCCGGCCTGAGATAGCTTATCGCCGCGGTGCTTATGAACAACAATGAAGAAGCAAGCACGTAAATCCAGGTTGATATGTCTACTATTTTCCATAAATATTGGGCATCAAAATAGATCAGATGAAGGATAAAGATTAGAAAAGAAAGCAGAAAAGGAACTGGCATGATAAAGGAATTGTCCGTTAAAAATTTCCTTCTGGAGGGAAACACAAAGCCCAGAGCAATGCCGAAGGCGGGAGTAAACATCCAACCCATAAAAGGGACATTGCCAAGTGAATAGGTAGACTGAGTATCAAATATGGATGTAAACCAGATACCCATTGAGAAACAAAACATGAAAAAAAGCTTACTCGATTCTAGGTCGGGTTTGAAAAAATAAACTACCATACCCGCGATAAAGATTACTAGACCTACAAGATAAACCCAGCCAAATACCGAGAGAAAATCGAAAGCCCCAAAATTCATAGTGGGAACGCTAACCCTAATGAGTTCTCCATTTCTGGATACCGAGTAATTTACCGAAGTGCCGACAGGTTTACTTGATACGATACTATAGATGTCCGCAGGTGATACGCTTATTCCATCCACACCCACTACTTTGTCATAAGATTCAACCAGGCCCGCATGATTACCAGTCCAGTGCGAGAGACTAACTTCACAAATGATGGAGTTTCTATAAAGCAGGAAACCAGGGAATGGTTTATCTATCCAACTTGCCGCCTTAATCAGGCTGGTTACCGAAACTGCTAAAAAAAACGCAATTAGTATAAAGACAACTATCTTAAAGTGTTTTAGGGTAAAATTATCTAGTGACTCGAAGCCCTTCATATTTTTCCAAAATCGCTATTACTAAAAGCAATAGTGCAAAAATTCATTTTTGTTTAAGGTACTTTCCATAAATTGTCCATTCCAAATCGTCCCTTTTCCCTCCCAATTTCCCAACCATTTGACTTGCATCTTGTTTTTTATCAATAATCTCCCATGTACACGTGGTTTTTCTATAACCTTTATCAATCATGTTTGCACACAGATTGGCAAGAAGCTGTAAGCCTATATCTCTATCCCCGAATTTATCAAGTACACCAAGAAGAACTATCGCCCCCTCTTTTATGAGTCCGAGTTCAACAGGAATTGTGGAAAACTCATTTGCCCCTAGCTCCCCGTTTATAATCCTGAATACAGGAGCACACTGTGGGAAAGCGCTTGCAAATCCGGCTATTTCTCCCCTGACCTCCGCAACCAGCCAGAGACCCTCGACAAGAAGTTCCCTGAAGTCACGTACAAACTCAATAAATTCATCGTCCTCAAAAGGAACATAGTTCCAGAGCCGGGGGAAAGCCTTATTGTAAACTCTAAGTATGGCAAGAGCTTCTTTTTCATATCTGGACCTGTCGAGTTGTCTTATAGTAATGCTACTCGCTTGAGATATAGAATATATATTATTTTTATTCCCAGGGGAGCTTAAATCTATAGAGAAGTGTGGGAGACGTTTTATTGAACTAAAACCGGCTTTTTGAAAATAGTCCTCGTAATACGAAGGGGTATAGGGTTGAAGAAATGAAGGGGTTTTATCAAACCCGCTAGATAGGAGCCCCCCACCGTAGAACACGAATGGGATATTTACGGGAGCCCAAGCCTCTTCAATACCTTGAGATTTAAGGAACTCAAGTGCCGTATTAAGAAGTGAACCTATGGCGGCGTCACAACCGGGAAGTGCCTCAAAAAAACCCAAAAAACCGACTCTTTGATTCCAATAAGTTAGAAACCGTTTATCCACAAACGCACTTACAACCCCCACCATTTCACTGTTTTCTCTTACTATGAACCTCTTCGTTTTCACACTTTTTTTAAAGTAGAGATAGTCTCCAGAAAGTAGATTCACCCGTTCGTTAATAAGAAAATAGGGAACCCAATTTGGATGGTTCTGATAAACCCTCCAGGAAAACTTTATAGATTCAGCAATTTCGTCCTTCGAGGAAATTTCAGTTACCTCAATCTCTTTTCCTTCTTTAACAGTTCTGGCAGATTTCCGCTTCTCCTCAAGAGGTATTACAGAACCGGGAGATTTCTTTAAAACTCCAAACTCTTTTCCGACTTTTTCTAAGACCTCTAAGGTCTTGTCTAAATCCTCTTTAGTATGAGTTGCCATAATTTTTAACCTCAAACGCTCCTGTCCCCTAGGCACTGCGGGATATGGGACGGCTTCTAAGAAAATTCCATCCTCGAATATTCTTTTATTCATCTGTCTTAGAAGCAAATCGTCACCGATAATGGTAGAGATTATGGCCGACTGGGATTTCTCGACATTATTGAAGCCGAGGAGTTTAAGATTTTCCCTCATATATTTAATATTTTCCCAAAGCTTTTGGATCAATTTCGGCTCACTTCTAATTACCTCAAGCGCGGCCAATGCCGAAGCTAACATAGCTGGCGGGGCGCTGACAGAAAAAAAGGAGGTTCGTGCGTAAAATCTAAGGTATCTTATAACGTCTCTGGAAGAGGCTATATATCCCCCCAATCCACCCAAAGCCTTGCTCAAAGAGTCCATAACAACATCTACCTTACCCTCCATATTGTAATAAGAAGCTGTACCTCTACCTCTATCTCCAATTACTCCCGTAGCATGGGCATCGTCAACCATTACTTTTGCACCAAATTCCTTTGCAATCTCGACAACTTCGGGGAGGGGCGAAATATCACCATTTAAACCGTCTACACCATCTATTATTATAAGCTTTCCGGCATACTTGTCCTCGAAGCTTTCTAATACCTGTCTTAAATGCACGGTATCGGAGTGCCTGAATGTCTTAAAAGAACCACCACTTAGTAAGCATCCATCTAAAATGCTCACATGAACCATCTTGTCAATAATAGCAACGTCTTTTTTACCCAATAGCGCCGAGACGCATCCCATATTGGCCATATGCCCCGTAGGAAAAACAATCCCATCTTCACAACCCTTTAGCTCGGCTAACTTGTTCTCTAATCTCCTATGTAGATCGTAGGTTCCCGAATGAAGAGACACAGAACCGGTCCCGGTACCATATTTTTGTATCATTTCTTTAGCAGCATTAACTACCCTTGGGTGCATGGTTAGGCCAAGATAGTTGCTGGTGCCCATCATGATTACTTCTCTTTCTTTACCGGTCCTTTCATCAAAAATTAATACCCTGTTCTTAGAGGCTGAAACTAAGGGAGTCCCCCATATATACAACCCCTTTTTTGCCACATCTTTCATCGCCTCCCCAAAAAGCCTGGTCTTTTTAAATAGGTCTTTGGCAGAAATATCAACAAAATCAGCCAAAGAGAAATTATCAGAATTTATTTTTAA
>JACPIY010000062.1 GCA_016187835.1 Deltaproteobacteria bacterium
GTTTGAGATGCAGCCCCTTTATTTTTAAGCTTTTTATTGAGTTTGCCAATACTTGATTTTACCTCGTCTTAATTGACTTATCTGTGTATAATCCTGATTGATAGAGCATTAAATGTCCGAAATTAGTTTTGGATGATCTGAAGGGCTTTTATGAATTTTGAACCTTATATAGAATTTCGTACTAGCGCATTAAAAATCCCTATAAAAACTCCGATTGGGGAGCAAATATTCATCGAAATCAGTCCGGGCACGTCTTTCGGCTCAACTCATCAAACAACCAGGCTCTGTATTGAGGCGGTTGAGGAGATATTTAAAACAAAAAGTATCAGAAATGTTTTGGATTTCGGATGCGGCAGTGGTATTTTAGGAATATCTGCTGCAGCGCTGGGCGCACAAACGGTTCTAGCAATCGACATTGATCCCATTGCAGTAGATGAATCAATTAAAAACGTCGAGAGAAATGCATTAAGTTCGAAGATTCGTGTGCTCCAAGGTTCTTTAGAAAGAGTTGAGGGGAAATTTGAACTAGTCATTGCTAATATAGTCACGGATGAGCTTGTCCGTATGGTGGAAGGAATTAAATCCTTGTTAAAGGAGGGAGGTATGCTTCTGCTTTCAGGGATTTCGGAGTTAAAAAAAGAAAAGGCCGTATCGGGATTTACTGAAGCCGGTTTAAGTTTAAAGAAAGAATTTGCTCAAGGTGAATGGGTGGCAATTTGGTTTAGCTTGGGGAAAAACGCCTGATGTAATCAGAGTTGTTTGGGTAAAATGAGATAAAATGTGAGGTAAAAATGATAGAAATATCCTTAATAAAAGACAAAACCCATTATCAACAGCAGCAACTTGATATGATGGAAAAGATTTTTACACGAAACTTCATCACGCACGAGAGCCCAGAGCTGGAAACGAGCTTTAACCCTGACCTTCCTGAAATACGGATTCATATAAGGCTTATCCAGGGAGTCCTTCCCGAACTTCTATTTAAGGCTCTTGGCGAGGACCTTTGTG
The DNA here is from genome assembly GCA_016187835.1 of Deltaproteobacteria bacterium. Classification (GTDB taxonomy): domain Bacteria; phylum Desulfobacterota_D; class UBA1144; order Nemesobacterales; family CSP1-2; genus JACPIY01. Next base: position 1,009 of record JACPIY010000062.1, read on the forward strand.
ATTCGATAACAAATAAGGATTTTTTAAATGCCTTTATTCATCCGAGCTCTCAAGAAACTCCTTCGCTCATTTTCCATTTCGTGGGGGATTTCAGGTCATTTGAGTTTAAAATCACATCAAAGGATGAGAAGAACCTGGAAGAAGGCTCGCAAAAAGTCATTCAAAAATTATTAGGTTTGCTTAACCGAGAAGAACTGCCCCCGCAATCAACAGATAGGCGCTCTTTCCGTTATGAAAATGGAGATTGGACAGAAGTATAGTATGATTCAATTCTCTTGTTAAGGTGTAGATTATTCCGTCAAGAAAGCAGTTTCTACTTCATTCGAGTATTTTTTTATACCCGAGAATATTCCGTCGGCAATCTCGTTTATGTAATCTTCGCTTTTTAACCTTTTTTCCTCGTGTGGGTTCGTTATAAAGGAGCTTTCTACCAGTATGCTGGGGACATCTGCACCGATTAGAACAATAAATGGTGCCTTCTTTACGCCTTTATTTTTCACGGGGTTGAATTTCTTGGCGATACGGTTTACGACGGAACTCTGAACATGGGTGGCAAGTCGAGTGGATTCGTCAATTTTAGAGCTTAGAAGGTATTTTTTTACGATGTCTTCCAGGTCGCTGAGACTTTTTCTTGTTGTAGAGTTTTCACGAGCAGCGACTGCGAGCGCTTCGGGATCGTTGGTGAAGCTTAGTATGTATGTCTCGATTCCATGTGCTTGATTGTTTTTGGCGGCGTTGCAGTGGATTGATACGAAAAGGTCAGCTCTTTCCCTTTTAGCTATGCCCGTTCTTTCTTCAAGAGGTATAAATCTATCATTGCTTCTGGTAAGGACAACATGAGAGACTCCAAATTCTCCACCATTATCCTCAATTTTTCTTTTTAGAGCCTTTGCAATAGCCAGGTTAACATCTTTCTCTTTTAGCCCTGTGGGACCTGTTGCACCCGGGTCATGGCCTCCGTGTCCAGGGTCTATCACGATTGTTCTAACTTTAAGTCCAAGAGCTCCTCGCAGGTTTGAAATGTTTTTATAATCCAGTTGGGGGAAGGTAGAAGGAGTTTTGCTTTCCCCGAGGCTTTTCTGTTTTACAAATACATCTCCTTCTTTTGGTTTTTCACCGTATATGTCCATTACTATCCTAAATGGGTCGAGAAGGGAAAAAACCCTGTAATCGTCAAAGCTTTTTATATAAAGTACGACTCTTACTTGATCCGTCGTATTTCTTGCAAACTTAATATCTTCGAGCAAGCCTTTTTCTATTGGTTCTACCTTTAAGTCGCGGCTAACCCTTGAGCCTTTTATATCCACGTAGAGCCTTGGGGGTTTCCCCAATATTGGGTCCGCTTTTAAGAAGAAAGGTGTAAAAAGACTCTCTTTATCAACGTGGATTACGACCCTGGTGTAGTTTTCTGTTGACCAGTGCCTTATTTCCCTAATGTTTACGAGTTCCGTCGGCTTGTTTTGAGTTCTTTTTATATCGGTATTCTGCTTTAGGGGTTTGTAAGCTGAAAGCTCGTTTATTCTCTTTGTAGCCGCAAAAACCATATCCCCTTTTGGATAATCTTTGATTACTTTTTTATATTCAAGATAGCCTTCAGATTTATCAGATTCCTCAATGATTCTTGCAATTCTTATTTGTGCGTCATCTGTAAGATTACTATTCGGGAAGCGTCTAATAAACTCTCTCGAGCGTTCTATGGATTTTTTGAGGGCATCCTGCGAATTGAACCTATTACCCATTTCTTCATACATTTTTCCAGAAAGAAATAGGGAATTTGAAGCTTTGGAGCTATTTGGATAAGTTAGGTAGATACTGTAAAAAGCTTTAGCAATGGTGTCCCAGATCTCTTCGTCGTTTATCTTAACAGGGTCTGCCGTTAGGCTTTTATACAGTTTTAGGCTTTCTTCAAAAAACTCTTCGCCCTTTTCTTGAGCAAACAGGGGTTGCGCACAAAGAACTAAAAGTAAAGCTATACATAGCCTTAGGATCCTAGCGCTCACCTTGAGTCTTATATTATATTATTTTTTTTGTATTGTAAATTGTTTTTTTTGTATTTTTATGAAGTTATGTGTTTTATTGAAAGTTATACTTTATCTTTGAAATGATGGCGACTTAATGCTAAATTTCTTAAATGAGGGTTATAGTTCTTGGGTGTGCCACTTCAACTGGGGTTCCGATAATCGGCTGTAGTTGCTCTGTCTGCACCTCTTCCAATCCTAAAAACAAGAGAACCAGAAGTTCGGTTTTTATTCGGACTCATGGGAAAAATATTCTCATTGATACCGCTCCCGACCTCAGGTTTCAGGCTTTGAAACACAACATAACGAGATTAGATGCGGTTCTCTATACCCACTCACATGCCGACCATACACACGGAATAGACGAGTTGAGGACCTACAATTTTGTAAATGAAATGGTTATTCCGATTTATGGAAGCCCTCAAACAATCGAAAACATAAAAACGAACTTTAAGTACATATTTGACGACTCTTACGCTACAGGCGGCAAACCCAAGCTTGAAATGACACCTATTACGGAGGAGCTTGATTTTCAAGGAATTAGGATAATTCCTATAGAAATTAATCATGCGAACTGGATAATATTTGGTTATAGAATAGGGGAAATGGCTTATCTTACCGATTGCAGTGGAATACCTGAAGAGTCGCTTAAGAAACTTGGGGGGCTTGATCTCCTTATAATAGACGCCTTAAGATATACGCCTCATCAAGCGCACTTTAGCGTTGACGAGGCCGTTGAGACTATCCGCAAGATTGAACCAAAAATTGCGGTTTTTACACACATGGGACACGAAATTGAATATGAGGAACTCTCCCGAAGGCTTCCTGAGGGCATTATGCCCGGGTACGACGGGATGGAGTTTGAATTAGATGAACCATAATGTAGGGGCTGCACATGTGTGGCCCTAAAATGGAATGCACAGTGTGCATTCCCTACATTGGAACCCCAAAACTGAAAAGGAGCTAGGAAATGCAAGAGATAATTCGCGAATTGCTTCAGCCTAACGACTCAAAAATAGTCCTTTGCGTTTTAGATGGGCTTGGCGGCCTTCCTTTTAATGGAAAGACCGAGCTTGAAGCCGCTTCAACCCCGAATTTAGATAAACTTGCGAGAAATGGTGCCTGTGGGCTTCACATTCCAGTGGCTCGTGGAATTACACCGGGAAGCGGTCCATCTCATCTTGGACTTTTTGGTTACGATCCTCTTAAGTATGAGATCGGTAGAGGGGTTCTTGAGGCGCTTGGTTTGGGAATTGAACTTTCTCCCAGAGATGTGGCAATTAGGGGAAATTTCGCCACAGTGAAGTACGAGGGGGGAAAACCGGTAGTTGTAGACCGGAGGGCAGGGAGAATATCAACTGAGGAGAATAAAGGGATCACTGCTAAGATGAGAGAACGGATCAAAACCATAGATGGAGTAAAGGTTTCAATAATATCCGGAATGGAACACCGATTTGCACTTATACTTACCTTTCCTGAAGCTCTTCCTCTTGGTTCGGATGATATTCCGGATACGGATCCTCAGCTTGAGGGAAAAAGCCCTCTGCATCCAATTCCTCGAAGAAAAGAGGCTGATGCTGTAGCAAAGGTAGTGAGTAAATTTATAGAATTGGCTGCTCAGGTTATTAGAGATGAACCTAGAGCAAACTATACTCTCCTTAGGGGTTTTTCCATTTATCCTAATCTATCAGCTTTTGCTGAGGCTTATGGACTTAGGGCCGCCGCAGTAGCCGCTTACCCCATGTACCGAGGCGTGGCAAAACTGGTCGGAATGGAGGTGCTAGAGGTAGAGGATACCTCCATCAAAAGTGAAATAGAAACTCTTAAGAGACATTTTGAGGAGTATGATTTCTTTTACTTCCATGTAAAAAAGACGGATAGCTATGGCGAAGACGGGAACTACGATGGAAAGGTAAAAGTCATAGAGGAGTTTGATAGTTTCGTCCCTGATATTTTGAGCCTAAATCCGGATGTTATAGTGGTTACGGGCGATCATTCCACACCTGCAGTTATGAAATCACATAGCTGGCATCCGGTGCCTTTTCTGCTTTCTTCCGGTTATACTCGCGGAGGTGGAAGCCAGGGGTTTTCTGAGAAGGAATGCCTAAAAGGAGAACTCGGCATATTTAGAGCAACAGATGCCATGACGCTTATTCTCTCTCACGCAAAGCGACTCCAGAAATTCGGTGCGTAGATTAAAGTAAGATTAATTTTCCCACTGAGATATCCAATTAGGAATTCGTGCATATAATCCAATGAGTAGGGGCGGGGTTACCCCGCCCCTACAGCTTCACGGCCATATCTAGGCTAAAGCCAGTCTCACTGGCGGAATATTTAGTGTCATTTCCTCCTGCATCTTCACATATATTATCGGTATTACAAAAGATCAGAGTAATTTGATTACCATGGCACGTAACATCTAGCGGATAAACGGGACTTCCTAGTCCCGTTTAACAATGCGGGGTTGGAAAACCCCGCCTATCCATATTATTATGCTTCGGAGCTTACTTAGTTAACAGACTTGCTTTTTGAAAGCTGTATGCTAATTTATAACTTCCCATGAATAAAAGTGCCGAAGTGGCGGAACTGGGAGACGCGCTGTCTTGAGGGGGCAGTGCCAGCAATGGCGTGCGGGTTCGACTCCCGCCTTCGGCACCATAAGGTAAGCCAGATTTTTCACACTTCAAAGATAAACACTTGAGAGATTAAAAAACTAATGAAGTGAAAGTCTAGTACTTTTGTGAATGATCTCAAAAAGTTTTATCCCTATTTTATAAAAAGTTCTTGAAACATCAGGACGCATCCACTTAACCACACCTTCGAGTATCATAACCCAGCCTTTTGAATAAAGTTTGACTATCACTCTGCTATCAGGGAAAAAAGCCTGATTAGATTCAACTGCAATTCCATTTTTAGAAATATTCAAAGTAGATGCCAAAAATCGAGGTTCAGTTTCCCCCAACATAACTTTCTTTTTCGCGAGAAATCGTCTTGAACGCCTTCTATTTTTCATAACAATCTCCCTCTATTGGATAAAACAGGAACTCATTTAATAAGACTATCACTTATTCTCTAGGATTAGAATATCTCTTCCGGATATTACCAAGGAATCGCTAGTGTGTATCAATTCTTTGATGCTTGTAGATATTTTTATCCCCATCCTGGGAAGAAAACTAGGAGTGGATTTGATTGACCAAACTACGTGACCATTAAGCTTGATTATCCCAATTTCACTGTATAAATCAAAAACAATTCTATAGTTACATGGAAACACAAACTGGGATTCAATCGCCAGGCCATTTTCAGAAATATTTAATGTATATCCAAGGAAGTTGGTACCGGATAGCCCGTGCTTTACTTTTTTTCGTCTTGGAATTCTTTCTTTTGCTCTTCGCTCTTTCATTATGGCTTTCATTTTAATATTAAGAGAAATCGAATTATACCGAAACGCTACCCTGTGCCGATCCAACTAAACAAATGGAAGGTATTTCATTGGCGCCTCATCTATCAAGTTCATGATAGTCCATTTTATCCTGCTAAAAATAAGCACCTATTTAGGGAGAAAGGCAATTAGACTTTTGGTTAGTTTTTTCAGAAAAATAGTTCTATTGTTTGAATAAAGCTATTATTTTAGTCTCAACCGATGATAAAACCAGTAACGAAGTAATGAGCTGTCACGGATTGTTTATGTTCATGAGACTAAGGCCAATCCACGTTGAATTCAATTAGCTGTAACATTCTTGATTTGGTAAATACCAATGATAATCAGTGGCTTACTAACAAATATGGCTGTAATAATGAAACGCACTTGTTGGACATTTAGTAAGGACCAGTATTGTATTGGTGCATTTTTTGTTTGTAAATAGACTTTATGTCATCGGCTCGGCTTATCAATTTTATTCCCATCTTAGCAAGAACCCCCGGTAGCGTGGGTGATACCCATACAACTACACCTTCTAGAATAGCAATTTCCTCCATTGCTCCTTCCTCAATGCCAATCTCTCCCATATGAATGTGAATTACTATCTTAGCCTGAGGAGGGAATATTTTATGAGACCCTATTCTAATTCCATTCTCTGAGATGTTAGATGTATAACCCGAAAAGTTAGGATTTGTTAACCCATATTTTACCCTTTTTCTAAAGGGAACTCTTCTTGTAACTCTTCGATTTGTCATCTTGCTTTTATTTATACATCTAATCAGTAAGTATTTAAATTAGGCTTTGGTACTAAATTTGAAGTGAAGAAATAAATAAGTTATTGAAAAATCTAATTCTTTAGTTATATGTCATTAAAATCGGTTTGACGGTTATCTTTAAACGAAGTTTTCCATCTTTTCAATTGCTTTTCCATTATGAAAAGAAACCAGTTCATTAGAACCCTCACGATATTAAATTGTCAGAGGTGCCTCATGAAGAGCCTGATAAAGAGCTTCATCGCGCCCATAAATATCATTGCGAAATTCGATGCTGCCGTCATCGTCAACCCAGGCTGTGAAGTAGACCAAATATACCGGGATTGGCTCAGGCAACCCAACGCTTTGCGTTAGGCCTTTATTGATTGAATTGCGTATTTTCTGGGGGGTCCATGCAGGGTCTAGGTGCAATACATACTCAGCTAGGTCGAGTGGTTTTTCGATGCGTATACAGCCATGGCTGAGATTTCTGTCCGTTCTACTAAAGAGGTTTTTCTGTGGTGTATCGTGGAGGTAGACGTGGTAAGGGTTTGGAAACATGAATTTAATTCGGCCAAGCGGATTGCCGGAACCGGGTTCCTGGCGTAGTCTGTAGCTAAAGTTATGCTCTGTAACCTTAGACCAGTCTATTGTTGTTGGGTCAATCTCCTGTACTTTAGGGCTCCAACCTTTCAAAACCTTGATTTTGTCTTTAGAGAAATATTCTGGGTCTTTTTTTATTTTAGGCAGTTTTTCTTCAGCGAAAATGGTTTGCGGAATATTCCAATGCGGATTAAGCACCAGGTAGGTCATTTCGGCAGTGAAGACAGGTGTGTTCCAGTAGGGTTTGCCTACTATCACGCGCATGCTCATTATGGTTTGATTGTTTTCAGCTACGTATAATTCAAAATTGGCTAAATTAACTAAGATGTAACGGCTGCCGAGGTTTTGTGGAAGCCATCTCAAACGTTCCATATTTAGTTCTATCTGATTTATGCGTTTTTCTACCCGTATGTTCAAAGCCGCTAGGGTAGCTTGTCCGACGATTCCATCGGCCTTGAGTCCGTGACGGCGCTGAAAATTGCGAAGCCCTTGCTCTAAAGAGTCATCAAATACTTCTGAGTCATTGGTTGATTCTTCATTCAAATCGCCAGTGATGGCAAGCCGTCTACGCAACACTGCAACCCTTTCGCTACGCTCACCCTTTTCCATTTTTGGACCATCGGACAGAGCAGGCCACCCGCCTTTATCTGCGATTTCTCTGTATCTTATAAGAGCCTGCCTGAGTCTAGCATAACTTGGGTGTTGTGGGAGAACATTTTTCAAGGTTTCTTCTAGTTTGTTAGAGCTTAGAGCTGTTCTTAGAAGTTCAATAAGGTCTTGTTCTTGGCCTTCAATCAACCAAGCGGCGTCAACCGTTTTTGGATTGATGCGGCCATGAAGTAAGTGAGAACCATAGAGTAGAAAGGCGTCTGTAAGCAGTAAATCAATGTTGGCTAGGTTTCTCGGATTTGGAGAATTATCATCGCTTTGATAGTTAGGATAGCTAACAACTTTGTCCTGATGAATCTCCCTAAGTGCAGTCTCAAGCTGAGAAAAGTGATAATCGTTAGGGTTTAATCCTTCGCGATCGGCATCGCGGATTATCTTCATAAGAACTTCGGCCTGGGGTAAAAGACCATTATTATCACTCCATGCGGGCTTGTAATTCTGTTTCACATAGAAAATGGGTAGGAGTTCTGAAGCATTAATAGGCGTTTCTCCTACGGTCAGCTTCGGAGGCACACCAGAAGCCTCAATTTGCTTCTTCAAAAGTCTGCTAACCTCGTCAGACAGTGCTAGGCTCGGTGGATCAAGTGCCGACTCTTTGGTCACCTCCTTCACTGCGCAACCTGTGATGAGCACAAATACCGTAGAGGTTAGTAATAAAATTAGGGATACTTTTTGTTTTATTTTTTTTATGCCTCTATTTAAAGAATAAATTAACAAGGCTTCAAATATATCACGGTCATTGCCCTATATCAACACAAAAATTTCTGGACTTTTATGGTTTAAGCAGCTAAAATAAAGATACTCCTAATTTACTCTAAACGGCAATCTTTTAACAAATAGTTTAAGAAAATTAACGGTAATTTACTTTTTAAAGAATCATCATGTTACGTTATATCAGATTAGATACAACTGCAGCTTACAGTTTTAAGTTTGTCTTACCTCTTCTGGCTTTTGCTTTAGTGATATTTTCTGTACACTCCATAAAAAACACAGTTTACTCAGGGTGTTATATCTCTGATGTTTTGATGCCTGAATCGTTTTTTAAAGAGAAAAAGAAAACCTCTTTGAAGTCAAAGTTTAACTTTCAACCAACTCTTCTGAGAAGCGCATTACCTAAGAAAAGAAGCAATGCTAATCTAAAAATCGGTGGTTTTTATACAATACAACCTAGACTTTTATATGGAGTTTCTGAAAATCGAGAGACTTTGATTTTCGGTAAAGAAGTTTCTCATTCTTTGGACTATATAAAACCTGTTTTATCCAGGTCCCCTCCTTATATTTTCTTTATTTAGTGATACCTCGTATACGCCAATAAATTCAGATTTTAGCTCTAGTTGCTGCTATAAGTGTGATAAACATTAGTGTGTTAGTTTTTGCTGAAGAAAGGAGATTCGATAAAAAAAGGATCAATAATTGGGCAAGTTGTTTTTATATCTGATGAGGTGAATGCTACGGATGAGAAAGTGGACATAATTCGAGTGCTGGAAATGCCGATGAAAGCTGAACCTGATCCACACCAGATTATTAATATGGTATTTGAAGAATAATTCGTCTTGAGGGGTAGAAATTAGTTCTGCTCTCAATAAAAAGAAAACATAATTCGGAGGTTAAATTAATGAATACCTTAAGAACCATTTTACTTTTAGCTTTACTCTCTGCAATTCTCGTTTGGGGAGGAGGGGCAATTGGCGGGGAAAACGGCGCGCTAGTAGCTTTGATAATTGCCGGAGTAATGAATTTTATCAGCTACTGGTGGAGTGACAAAATAGTGCTGGCTATGTATAGAGGAAGAGAGGTTGGGCAAGAGGATGAACCTCGTCTATACGGTGCCGTACAAGAACTTGCTTTGAATGCCGGTCTTCCAATGCCTAAAGTTTATATCCTTCCCCAAGAAGCTCCGAACGCTTTTGCTACTGGAAGAAGCCCCGGTCATGCCGCCGTTGCCGTGACACAGGGAATTATGAGGTTACTTAGCCCCGAGGAGCTCAAAGGTGTTCTAGCCCATGAGATTGCGCACATAAAGAACCGCGACATTTTAATTGGAACTATTGCCGCTACCATAGCCGGAGCTATAAGCTATCTTGCCTATATGGCACAGTGGGCTGCAATATTTGGTGGAGGAAGGGATGGAAGAGGAAGAGGAAATGTTTTGATGCTTCTTGTAATGATGATTGTTGCGCCCTTAGCCGCTATGATTATTCGCATGGCTATATCCCGTGCCCGGGAATATTCTGCTGATGAGGGAGGGGCCAAGATTTGCGGAAATCCTCTATATCTTGCCAATGCGCTTAGAAAACTTGGACAGGTGTCAGGAAGAATTCCGCTAAGAGTAAGTGAACAGACAGCCGATGCTACAGCGCATATGTTTATAGTAAACCCACTCAGCGGTGGTGGATTTGCTTCTCTCTTCAGCACCCATCCACCAATTGAAGAAAGAATTGCCAGACTTGAGGGTATGGTGGTGGGAAGATAATCATTAACCCAATTTTCACTGGGGATTAATGTTTTTTTAATTTTAACTGGTTAAGAATTTCAGAATCTGATCCTAGTACGAATGGCTATTATGGTAACTGTCAAATTTAGTCTTTGATTTTCGAGGAGCTTAAAAGGAGGAATGGAGAATAAAAAAGGCTTAACTGCCAATTTAAAACGGCTCTCCCCTATTACTGGGATAGTTGCTTTATTAGTTCTTTCTTTTTTCATTTCGTGGAATGACGTTTGGCAAAGATTTAAAGAAGTTAATATTCCGTATCTAATTCCATCTGCTCTTTTCACCTCTGCTTTCGTAATAGCTGAAACTCTAAGACTTAGATGGGTATTGGGAACTTACAGGCTGGAAAAACTCCTCCGAATCTTCAGTCTATCGCGACTAGTAGGAATAGGAACCGTTCATCTTGCCGGGGAGGGGATACTTCTTGGCGCTCTCAAACTAAGCGGTTTTTCTTTGAAATCCGCAACAATTGCCCTCCTACAGCTTAGATGTCTTGACTTAGGTGTAATATGCCTTGTAGTTGGTATTTACGGAAATACTTATTTTAGTTTCTCTATATCTATAATTGGATTTGGGCTTATAGCAGTGACTATTTGGAAAAGAAGAAATCTTAATTACTTAAGAGAAGTTATTCTAAGTTCTCTGTTCATGTATTTATTTTTTGCACTAAGCGTTATAGCATCAGCTAAAGCGGTCAGAATTGATATCGGCAAAATAGATGTAATCCGTGTGAGCGCAGTGAGTGTGCTTTCTCAAGTTCTTCCTGTAACTCCGTTGGGGCTTGGTACAAGAGACCTCAGCCTGATTGCCCTTCTTTCTTCTTTCGGTGTTTCCAGGGAAAAAGCTCTTGTTTTTTCGTGGATAGAATTCATTGTGGTATCTGTAATCTCGCTCAGTCTAATTTACATACTGAGCTTTATTTTTGAAAAGATGAAGGATAAAAATCATACAATGAATAAACTGAGCTAAAAAAACTTGTAGCATAGAATTAATTTGTTTTTCTTTACTTGAGGCTTTAATATAATAGATAATAGGTTGAAGGTTTTAATGCTCTTAAAGGTTTTTTCATAGTGCGATAAATAACTAATATTGTAGGGAACCCATTTATGCGTTCCCTACATCGAAACGATGCATTAGCTATGTGTTTCCTCTGCTAGATACCCATGCAATGTGTCGTTACTTAGATTAATTTTTACCATTATAATAATTGAAAAACTGTCAGGCCTCCGCTTTTAAGGAAACCGAAAATTTTTTTGCTATTCTTCAGTCAAGATCAAGTTGTTTTAATCTACAAATTAAGTTCTGATAATTGCTTAAACCATAGAGAGAAATGACAAAGAAGGGAATAAATGCCAAAATAGATATATCACAAAAACCGCCCGTCGAGCGAATACTCCGTCCTTTTCAGGAGTTTACCAAGCTTGAGGCATCTGGGGGCATACTACTCTTTCTCTTTACTATCGTTGCACTAGTCTGGGCTAATTCACCTTGGTCTGACAGCTACTTCAATTTATGGCAGACCAAACTGAAGATTGGGATAGGTGGCTTTCTTTTGGATAAGCCTCTCATTCTCTGGATCAATGATGGATTGATGGCCATGTTCTTTTTCGTTGTCGGTCTGGAGATAAAGCGTGAGATGTTGGTCGGAGAGCTTTCATCCCCAAAGCAGGCTGCTCTTCCAATTGCCGCTGCGATCGGGGGTATGATTGTTCCCGCGTTGTTGTATGTAGCACTCAATGCCGGAAAACCTGGAGCCCCCGGCTGGGGAATACCAATGGCTACGGATATAGCTTTTGCCCTTGGTGCGCTGGCTATCTTGGGTAAGCGGGTGCCGATTGCGCTCAAGGTTTTTCTTGTCTCTCTGGCTATCGTGGATGATATTGGCGCAGTTTTGGTTATTGCTTTCTTCTATACATCTCATATTTATTGGTCCAACCTACTTATAGGAGCTGGATTTCTGATAGCACTTATGTTTGCTAACCGAGCTGGGGTTCGGCATCCATTGGTTTATGCCATATTGGGGATCGGTGGCCTTTGGCTCGCATTTCTTTTGTCCGGTGTTCATGCCACCATAGCAGGGGTACTCTCAGCATTGACTATCCCTGCCAGCACCAGAATCGGCAGAGATGAATTTTTGGAGAAAAGTCGTTACTTACTTGGGGAATTCGATAAAGCCGGTGAAAACGATAAGAGTGTACTTACTAGTAAACAGCAGCGTAAAGCTGCAGAGGCTTTAGAAAAAGCAACTGAACTTATACAAACACCTTTACAAAGATTAGAGCACGATTTACATCCTTGGGTAACTTTTGGTGTCATGCCCATCTTTGCATTATCCAACGCAGGAGTAACTTTCGACGGAAGCCTGGCCAAGTTGTTCACTAATCCGGTAACTTTAGGGATAGTTTTAGGCTTGGTTTTTGGCAAACAAATAGGAATAACTCTTTTTTCTTGGTTAGCCGTTCGAGTAGGCATAGCCACTTTACCTTCAGGAGTGAATTGGCTGAAAATCTATGGTGTTGGGTGGCTTGCAGGAATAGGTTTTACCATGTCCCTCTTCATAGCCGGTCTTGCTTTCGATAATGTTGAAACTCTATCCATAGCCAAGTTAGGAATTCTTACTGCATCGCTGATTGCTGGAGTTGGAGGATGGATGATTCTTAGAAAGACTGGCACTTAGAACAAAGCGTAAATAAGGCTAGGTGAATAATTTTGTGTATCCCTACCGATAAAATATCTCGGATTTTATTTATTTTGTCCTCGTTACCGAGGCTTGATAGATAACACAGAGCAAGGAGCTTCTTGAATAACTTTTTCTGTAATGCTTCCTAAGAAAAATCTGGAAATCCCCTTACGTCCGTGTGTAGGTATTACGACTAAATCAATATCCTCCTGCTCGACAAAATCAACAATACCTCTCCAGGCATTTCTTGCTGCTCTAACATGGGGTTCTATTACATGGAAAGCAGAAAGAGGCGCTGCCGCACTGCAAAGTCTTCTTAAGATACACGCCCGGGTTAAAAGGAGAGGAATTGAAAGACAGATAGCTGCCGAAGAATTGGTACCCGGAGATGTTGTTCTTCTTGAATCGGGGAACAGGGTTCCCGCAGATCTTAGATTGGTTCAGGTAAACAACCTGGCTATAGACGAATCGCTTTTGACCGGAGAATCGCTAGCCGTAGAAAAAAAGACATTCAAATTAAGTGAAGAGACATCGATAAGTGAACGCTCAAACATGGCCTTTGCCGGGTCTACGGTGAATTAGGAGACGGGCAAGAACCTAGAGTATTTGAGGAGAAAGATATGCCTCCTCTTACACTGCTTGGTTTGGTTTGCTTTA
>JACPIY010000063.1 GCA_016187835.1 Deltaproteobacteria bacterium
AACGGGCATAAGGCTCCAGATAAAATCGCGTCAGTTGCCACAACCAGTTTTCAAATCGTCCAAGATAATCCTCGCTGTCAATGCGGACCTTTTCCACGACCTCCTGATCGAAATTATTGAGTAGCTTCTCCCGGGCGTCGCGGCACTTGCGTTCTGCCCATTTCTCAGCCAGGAGAATCCCTGCTTCGATAGTCTTGCCCAGCCCAACTTCGTCCGCGAGTACAGCCCCCTTAGACAGAGGAGAACGGAATGCGAACAGTGCTGCCTCCACCTGGTGGGGATTGAGATCCACCTGTGCGTCGGCAAGCACGGAAGCAAACTTCTCGACGCTATCGGAAGCACAGCGCTTCGTTAGCTCATGGGCAAGATATTTAGCATGGAAGTCGGTTAGTCGCATGGCTTAAACGAACCTATACAAATTTGATCTGCAGTGGCCGCGGGTAGCATTCCACTGCGTCCCGGATGTTTACCTCATAGTACCATTTTTCTTTACTTGAGACTATAAGTTAAAATGTCTCCTTAGGGTGAGAACATTATGGAACAACGTCCAAAGAAGCTCCTTTTGTACCAAACAGAGTTATGTTTCTTGTATCAGACTTTTCCATAACAAACAGCACCTGCAAGAGATGGAACGAGATGAGAAGACTTTCCTGGTTTAATTTAAATCTGTAAAGATCTAAATTAAACCAAACAGACAGCGTAGAGGTAAGTCTCACCCAGTTTAATAATTCCTATAAAGTAACTGCCATTCGACCGTTCCTCCTGTCATCCTGAAACCAACAAGATTCCTCACAAGCTCCCTCACATTCGTTCGGGACAGGGTTCGGAATGACAAATGAGACTGTCGTTTTGACCGACCCTCTTGTCATTTCGACCCCATGAGATATGAAATTATCTCACGGGGGAGAAATCTTAGCCTTCGAGAAATGACACCTTTTGTCAGATTGCTTCGCGGAGTTTATTCCTTCGCATTGTTCAGGGCGGGCTCTGAGGTATCGAAGCGCTAGGAGTGACAGCCTTGAGAATTTTGACAGAGGGTGAAAATCGTGTTGACATTGTCCGACGGAATAAATCTTGATTATTACAATATTTTATTTCAAAGCGCTTCTTCTCTTAATTGATGATCAGCGGTGAAGTATGACCGCTACGGAAAAGGCTATCATGTACATGATGATTATTTGGTACTTGAAGGCGATAATGGGTGATGTGCCGGAGAGTATTTGACCCGTCATCATTCCTGGAAGAGAAACAATTCCAACAACCATCATGGAGTTAATGGTTGGGATCATCGCGGCTTTCATTGCCGCTCTAATACATTTCCCGGCAGCCTGCTTTGCCGTGGCTCCAAGGGCCAGGTAGGCCTCGATCTCCATTTTCCTTGCCTCAATCTCTGAGTCAATTCTCTCTACTGCAAGGGTTGCACCATTCATGCTGTTTCCTATTACCATGCCCGCAAGCGGAATGAGATAGTGGGGTTCATACCAGGGTTTAATCTGGAGCATGATTTGTGTGGCTATAAAGAGGCTTATTCCCGAACCTACAGTCATCGCGAAACCGACGAGGTAAGAAAGCTCTCTTGTCTGTTTTTTCTGTCTTCCTTTAACTGTTCGGGAGGCAACTACAATCATCACGACGATTACTAAAATAATTAAAAAAGGATGGTTGAGTGTGAAAATGTATTTTAATATGTATCCGACAGCGAGAAGCTGAAGACAGGTTCTAGCTGCGGCGATAACCAGTTCTCCCTCCAGTTTGAGTTGCTGCCATCTGGAAAGTCCTGCAACTATTAGAATTAGCGCCAGCCCAATTGCCAGGTCCAGATAACTGAGATCAAAAAGGGTGTAATTTGAACCTTCCATGATTTTACCCCACTAGCTCATTTGTCATACCCGAATGTTCCCCGCTTAATACATGCAAGGACAAGCTTTATCGGATATCCATGAACTTAGAGACGCCATTAATGGCGTCTCTAAAATAGGCTTTGCGTTAAGACATGTTCGAACTAAGTGAATTCAAGAAGAAACCTTCCTCCTCTCCTTCTCTTACAACAGTTCCATTAGCTATATGTATAATCTTGCCTCCAAAAAGCCTTGCGTTCTCCAACTGGTGTGTAACCATGATAACCGTAAGCCCTAAAACTTCGTTTAACTCCTTAACTGAGTGGAGGAGTTTGTTTGCGGACTCGGAGTCAAGCGCCGAAGTCGGCTCGTCGAGAAGAAGCACTTCAGGCTTGTTTAGCAAAGCCCTGGCTACATTTAGACGCTGCTTTTCTCCTACCGATAGCTCTGAGGCTTTGCGACCCAGATACTCGGTTTGAAGTCCGCTTAACTCAAGTGCTTTTTCGAGTTCGTTTTCATCCGCATTGCCGGAGATAACTCCAAGGCGATAAGGAACCATCAGATTGTCTTTAACCGTTCCTTCAAAGGTTACGGGAATCTGAAACACCATCCCTACTTTCCGCCTGAGCTCAAGGATGGGAATGTTTTTTATATTGTTTTCGTCATAAAATATTTCTCCGGAAGAAGGGTCATCCATTCGATTGAGGAGTCTGAGGAGAGTTGTTTTTCCAGCACCTGAAGGTCCAAGGAGAATGTGCCTTTTCCCAGATATAAATTTAAGGTTAATTTCTTTTAGAATTACAGTTCCATTTCTGGTTTTTTGAACATTGAGTAGTTCAATTTTCGGATTATTCATCTTTTTTGCCACTAAGACACTAAGTCACTAAGTTTAAGAAAATATTTTTTTCTTTGTGTCTTGGTAACTTGGTGGCTATAATTTAAAGCATTTTAATAGCGCCTTATAAATCTCACAATCTGCCAAATATCTCAGGATGAACTATTTGAGAAAGCGTTTTAAGTCCATCTATAATTCTTGGGCCGGGGCGTCCGAATAGGGGCTCTGGGACGCAATGAACCTTATTTTCTTTAATGCCATTTATCTTTTCCCATCCGGGTCTCCCTATTATCTTATCTTCTCTCATGTTCTCCTGCATCTTTTCACCGCACCAGCAAATAAGAAGTATGTCTGGGTCTTGCTTGAGAATATCGGAATCTTCTACAATGGAACTCGTTTTCTCGATGTAAGAAAAGACGTTAAATCCTCCCACAATCTCGCTCATATCGGTTACCCAGCTATGTCGGCATGCGGCAATTAGAGGTTTGGGCCACCATTCCCAGTAGAGTTTAGGTATATTTTGAGCTTTTTCAGTTTTGGATTTTATAGAATTCATTGTGTATTTGACCTCCTCAACAAGTCTTTCAGCTTTATCAACGGTGCCTGTAATCTTTCCAAGGGTTAGAATATCACTTAAAGTTTCCTCAATACTTGTTGGATTCAAGATGATGAATGAAAGATTGGCCTCTTTGAGCCCCTCTATATTTCTTTCCATCCCCGGAACGGTGAGAGATGCTACGACCAAATCAGGTTCAAGCGACTTTATTTTTTCTATACTCACCCTGAGGTCTGGGCCAACTCTGGGTAAATTTTTTACCTCTGGAGGATAGTCCGAATAGCTGTCTACTCCTACCACGCTTTCTCCGACTCCTAGTGCAAAAAGAATCTCTGTATTGCTTGGACAGAGGGAAACTATTCGCTTGGGTTTCATGAATCATTATTATAAACGAATTTAAAATTGGATACATAACAAGGCACAAATTGATTGCCGCTATTGCATACTTAACCTAAATCTTATAATTTAAAGTAGGGTAGACTAAGAGTAAATAAAATATGAAAGTCAAGGTTTGTTCTACCTGACAGTATCACTACAAATTGCATACTCCAACTAAACTTCAAAACTGTCATTCCCAGCCAAAGGCAAAGAATCTCCGATATGTTTAGATGCTTCACTTCGTTCAGCATAACAACCAAGACCCCCGCGGAGTTTATTCCTACGCTTCGCGCAGGACAGGCGCTGAGATATCGAAGGATCAGAGTGACAAGAAGGTAAGTGGAATTCCTATTTGGTTGCAACTTATCACGACTGGGTTTGTTTAATCAAGTCCAGGTCTTTACAAAAAAATTAAAGCTATAACAGATATCTCTCTATCTTCTCTGTGTGCTCTGTGGCTATAGCAATCATATGATTGAAAAATTTTTTGGTTGACAAGGCATTATCATTCGTGAAATAATAATAGAAACTCATTAGTTATGTGATTACGCATATTCAAAACCAAGGAGGGCTATCATGGGTTTTATTTCTTGGATAATATTAGGATTAATAGCGGGAGCTATAGCCAAGCTGCTTCTTCCTGGAAAAGACCCAGGAGGCTTTATAATAACCATTATTATAGGGATCATAGGGGCGGTAATTGGTGGGTACATTTCCACTATTCTTGGATTTGGAACAGTTACCGGTGTTAATTTTGGCAGCATAATTATAGCTATTCTTGGGGCAATTGTGCTTCTTCTCATCTATCGAATGGTAAAGAAGCCCTCTTAAAGTTTGCAACCTAGCAGGCTTATAACATTTCATCTTGGAGATATATTGCCACTCCCTCCGAATTTGTATTTATTTAAACTACCTATTAATTTCCGCTATTGTATTAACACCAAATAATCATATAGCAAGTAAAACCTAACCAATATAATTAGAAATATTTCACCTAGATATACTTACCAAAGCACTTCTCATCAAAGCAATAAACAAGAGAACAAAAACAACAACCGGAACAACAATCACCATATAGCAAACTGTTTTTAGAGGTGAATTTTTCATCAAAGCAGGCAAACCAATATATAAAAGATAAAAACCATACAATGAAAAAATTATGGAAATAATACTAAACCCCGGAATAAGATGAAAAATCCCAGCTAACCATACTGGGGTAAATGAATATGTTGAAACTTTAAATGCCTGAATAAAATTCCTTTCAGCATGAAATCTAGGTGCCGTGACATCTATAACCAGAGCAGCGATATAAACACCTATTAGAATTAGCGTATACGACAGTATTGCCTGGGTTATTGAAAATGCTAAGGGTACGTAATAAATTCCTTCATAGGGTATCATAACACCGACAAACGAGAAAAAGATTAAAGATGCTACCGGTCCAATAGCAGCAAGATGTATTATATAACGCTTATAGAGTTCTGCTATTTGAACAGTTTCACCCTCTATAACCTCCCATTCATGTGAAGGTCGTAAGATTATATTTTTAGCGCGTTCAATTAAATCCATTCTTTTTTAACTTATATGTTCCAGAGCATCTTCAAACTCTTCTACCATCCCAGGATGCCCATAACGTTCTGCTGTTTGAATTCCCTTTCTATAAGCCTCTTTTGCTTCTTCTTTTCTACCTAGTTTGAGCAGGGCTTCACCCAGCATCCTGTAAACCGCACCCTCATCATTTTGGAGCGCCAAGTATGAGTTAACTTCTTCAATAGCCTCTTCGTACATCCCCAGCTTGAAATACTCATTTGCGAGACCATATCTGCCGAGTGGGTTATTAGGATTTTTCTCAACAAGAGCCTTTAAGAACTGTATTCTAGAATTGGTCATAGCCGCCTCCGTTTTTACGTTTTGTAATATTATATCTAAAGAGAAACAAGAGAAAAATTTTTATTGACAGACGGCTGCACTTCGTGAGATAATGCCAACGTAAGATGAGGGTTTTATATTTAAAGGGGACCAAGATGGGAAAGAAACAAAATCTTATAGAAGTATTGGTAGTGAGTAGTCGTCCTTTTGTGAGGAAAAGAATAATCAGCATCTTAAGCGGCGAAGAGGAGATAAGAGCCAAGGGAGAGGCCTCTAATATTTTCGAGCTTGGAGAATGTATCGCTAAACAAAATCCAAATATTGTAATTGTCAATGATGATGACAAAGGAATCAGCAGCTTGGAAGCTATAAAGCTAATAAATCAAGAAACCAGTGACGCGAAGATATTGCTTCTCATTAAGGATTATGATGAGAAAAAAGAGTTAACCGCGCTCAAGATGGGGGTCAGGGGATTTCTGCCAGAAAGCGTGGGGAAGGCCGACTTTGTCAAATGCATAAGAGCGATTAGCAATGGTGAGATGTGGGTTAGACGAAGAGTTATGGAGAAACTTATACAGCAGTTGTTAAGCAGAACAGCAGGAGATAACCTTAGCGGGGCAAAGGATTAAATAGAGGCAAATCCTTACCGACAAGCCAATAACCGTAAGAACTGAAATTGTGTAAACCTATACAAAAAATCTGTAAATGAGAGAAACGAACGTCAATTCAAATGTCTAACATTACCCTTCTTACACCTACTGATATTTATTATAATATTTTTTAGCGAGTGTGCCACCAAGTGAAAAGTGACGAAGAACTCCTGTTTTTTCCTACCATAGCTTCATTTGACCCTAGTAAGAGTGCTTGGCATGTTGATATTCACGCATGGGTATTTGAACGTGAAGAAAATTCTAAAGCACGCAATACTCTTATTAAAGCGCTCCGCAATGAGCTTGGCTTTGATAATAGTAACATTAATAACGACTTGTTTGCCTCACGCGCCAGGTGGTTCCTTGTAGATAATGAGCGAAATAAAGAACTGACTGTTCGTTTTGCAGATCAGGAGTTCTTTATTGGGAAAACAATGCCAAATGGCCATCTCCTTAAAACCTTGGAAGTGCCTCCCGAAACAATGAGCAAATTACAGTTTGAGCCAAACCCAGTATATACGCTCACCTACCAAGCCGTTCTTCCCAAAGATGATAAACGAATATACACGGGGCAAGTGCAATTACTCCAACCAAAAGGAATTTCAGTTATATCAGATATTGATGATACTATTAAGGTTAGCGAGGTGACCAATCCAGATCGCAAGGTGTTGTTACGCAATACCTTTATAAATGAATACAAGGCTGTTGATGGGATGGCCGAGATTTACCGACAATGGGCTAATGGTGGTGTGCAGTTTCATTATGTTTCGGGCAGTCCTTGGCAGCTTTACGCTCCCCTAAGTATGTTTATGGAGTCAGCGGGATTTCCGAATGGAAGCATGAAGTTAAGAAACCTCCGCTTTGAAGTAAATACTATACTTGCATTCCTTTCAGCTCCAGACACGTTCAAAAAAACAGCTATTAAAGACATTATAGAGCGTTCTCCTATGCGTCAATTCATCCTTGTAGGTGATTCCGGCGAACATGATCCAGAAATTTATGCAGACTTATATCGTCGATATCATAAACAAATCCTGCATATTTTTATTCGTGATCTGACAGGAAAAGGCGGCCATTCTAAACGATACCATACTGTCTTTAAGGATATACCAGAGAGCAAGCTTACAGTCTTTCAGGAAGCAACTGAATTAATAGGGTTTAATCTCAGCTTTCGATGATTCACTTAATCTTAGGTCTCCTATCCCTTATGTGTTTCGCGTTGGGGGGGTGCTCAAAACCTATACCCGTCAGTAATGGAAACGTAATGACAATCTCGAAGCCGGCAATCCTCGACCAGAGGGATTATATTGAGCAAAGAAGGGAAGATTTAGTATTGTCAATACACTGGTTTGGTACCGCCAATTACTATATACGTCTTGGAGATGTTGGTATATTAACAGACCCATTTGTAAGTTATAAAAGCCTTTTTCGAATTGTTTTTAGCGGGCACACAAAATCCGACTCGGAACTAGTTAAGTCTTTCTACGGATCGCTAAATCCACCGGAAGCAATTTTCATAGGTCATTCACACTATGATCACATGTTGGACACCGTCGAAGCCCTAAAGCTTTCTGGCTGGAACTCTGTTCCGGTATATGGAAGCGAGACAACAAAAAACATTTTGGCCGGCTATAAGAAGGAGTCCCCATCTTCCAGTCAGTCAGAAGGAAGGTGGTCCGAGAACTGGAGAGGGACTAAGACTTTAGAATGGATAGAGATTTATCCAATCGAAGGCAAACCATGCGAAGAAGATGAGGGTTTCCCGTCCTTGAGTATATGTTACAAGGCTTTCGAGGCTCAGCATGCTCCACACCTGCCTCCTAATTTTAAGTATTTTTCCGGCAAAGTTACCAAGCCATTGAAAAAACCCCCTCATACCGCAGACGAGTTTAAAGAGGGAGCAACCTATGTGTATCTCTTCAAGTTGATTGGGAGGAGAGGAAATGAAGAATTGCCCTATACCGTCGCCCTGGTAGGAGCCGCAACAAATATCACCGAGGACTTAAAAAAACACATGAACCTATTGACGTGCTGATTCTTTGTGTCCCGGGCTGGCAATATATGACGGATTATCCAGGGAAACTGATTGAGGCATTTAGGCCCAGAGTTATTATACTTTCTCATTATGACGATTTTTTTGAACCCGATCGTAAGAAACGCCCAATCAACTTTGTTCCAAGCGCAAGATTTTATGAGTTCCTCAATAAGCTTCAGGGTTATACAGAATATGACAGATTTGAGAAAGTTCTCGCCCCTGATGTCGGGACTACCCTCTTCTTTGGGAATTGGTAAGGAAAATTTAACTGCTGGTCCAATCGTAGTTGTAGAAATTTATATAGCAACATCTACAAAAGACCTAACTAACCCAACAACCTAAACTAAAGTATTACGAATTTTCACATTTAAAACAATACCAAGGTACGATTGATTTCTTGTTTGGAAATGTGATATAAGAAATTTATCGGGGAGGGTGATAGCAATAAGCAACTATGCTTTTATACCATGTATGCAAATTTTTCCGTAATGATTATAAAAGGTTAGTACAAATATATTACTAATAATGGTATAATCACCTAATCTAAGTAGGGTTGATCAAATGGAAGTCACGAGCTTTTATAGCGAATTACAACAAAAGAGCAGGGGTTTAGAGATATTGATAAACCTTATTCAAGCTGGACATCAGTCCTCCAGTTTAGAAGAGGTTTACAAAGCTGCCCTGGATTCGGCCATAAAGCTAGAAAATGTTGATTTAGTTATGGTTTATTTAGTAGATGGAGAAAAACGTGAAGCGGTGCTTCAAGCCCATAGAAACCTTTCCGAAGGTTATAAGGTTATATAGAGAGAGCCGGGGAAATACCTTATCCCAAAGGGGTGACGTGGAAGGTAATTAATTCCGGCAGTACGTTGAATCTTCAAGATATTCAAGAAGACTCAGACATCGGTCCTGCGGATCGAGACCTAGGATACCATAGCGCCTTGGGTATACCG
>JACPIY010000056.1 GCA_016187835.1 Deltaproteobacteria bacterium
AACTGTCATTCGACCTTTCCTCCTGTCATTTCGACCAAAGGGAGAAATCTTAGCCCTTGGGAAAACTAGAACTTAATAAGATTCCTCACGTGCGTTCGGAATGACACCTTTGGTCAGATTGTTTGGCGGACTTTATTCCTTGGCTTTGCTCAGCATGGGCTCTGAGGTATCGAAGCACTAGGAGTGACAGCCTTGAGAATTCCGACAGAGGGTGAAAATAGTGCTTATATTGTCCGACAGAATAAATCTTGATTATTACAATTTATTTTTGAGAAAAATAGTTTACAATTTGCTTAAACTTAACTGAAGCTTGAGGCACTTTCCCTTCTAATCTTATGATAAGTATTGTAATCCCAACATATAATGAATCAAGAGATATAGGGATTACTCTCACAAAACTCTATGAAACCATCTCACCCGATGATGAGGTAATAGTCGTAGACGGGTACAGCGAAGATGATACGAAGGAAATTGTAATCTCCTTTCATCCGGTAAAGCTCTTTACTTCTAAAAAAGGGCGTGCGATTCAAATGAACCTGGGGGCTAAAAAGGCTAGAAATGAGTATATTCTTTTTCTACATGCCGATACTCTGGTTGATGCAATATGTATGTCAAAACTCAAAAATGAAATTACCTCAAACGGTGTTGAATGGGGATGGTTCTCGATAAAGCTAAACTCTCCCAGGTTGGCTTTCAGAATTATAGAAACGGGGGCAAACCTAAGGGCGAGTCTTACAAGAACTCCGCTTGGGGATCACGGTATATTTGTCAGAAAGGATATTTTCGATAGGGTTGGCGGTTTCCCTGAAATTGATTTAATGGAAGACATCGAGTTCGTAAAAAAGATAAAGCTTATCTCAAAGAAAGGAATAAAGATTAAAGCGCCGGTATACACAAGTGTTCGCCGATTCGAAAAATCTGGGATTTTAAAGACATTTTTTACAATGTGGCTTTTAAGAATTCTTTACTACTTAGGTGTATCTTCCGAAAAGCTTGCCAAATACTATAGAAACATCAGGTAGTTATGAACGTTACTAGATCATGATTTAAGCTTGGACTTTAGAAATTCCTTGAGTCTTTTCCTAACATCTGGACTGACAAAGGTCCTCTCCCCTAACTTTCCAGTAAGCTCAAGCATCCTCCTGTACGTTCTCACAAATGCCTGACACTCCGGACACTCATCCAGATGCTTCTCAAGCTCCTCAAGGGTCTTGTCATCCAGCTCCGCCTCTACATACCCCATTATATTCTCTACTACATCCTTACATAATGCCATTATTGTTACCCGCTCTATTCATAAAAATAGTCTGACAGCTTATCTCTTAAAAAGTCTACACACATAAAGCCTCGACTTCACCTCAGGAACAGAAATTCCCAGTACTTCTGTTAGTTCCTCGTAGGAAAGCCCATCTATGTCTCTTAGATAAAAAACAAATATATAAGATTCTGGAAGCTTGCTCCCTACAAAACATCGTTTCTATTAATTCCTTGGCTATTATCTTCATTCCTAAACATAAAGTCAACAGGTATGTCTATGAACAATTCAGATTTGGGAAAGCCCTCTTTTGTGACTCCTCGCCAAAGCAATCTGATACTGAGTTTGTCATTTCGAGTCCTTCGACTCGGCTCAGGATAAATTCCACGAGAAATCTAGATGTCTCACCCAGGTTCGACATGACAAATGAGTGAAAAAAGAGATTCTTCACCGAGTTTACATTGAACGAAGCATGCCCTGAGTGTAACCGAAGGGTGAATGTGTTCGCAATGACATTACAGTGGAAACGCTGTAGCAAGCTACAGGAAATTATCAAGTTAAAATACAATTGGCCCAACATTGATATTAGTCTTCATAGAACTTTGAGACTAAAAAATGAAATAGGCTTTCAATATTTACAATTATTAGTATAATAAGAAGGTAGCTTAAGCATAAAAACCGTAATACTTCTTAGATAAGGAGTTAATTTATTTTATATAAAGATTAAAATACATGAGTTTAATTAATCTCTATTCTCTTCAAAAGGCTCTAAAAGCTAATCTAATTAACCTAAAGAAACGGCTTTAAGGAGGGAAACCATAGATGCTTCAAAAACCGAGAACGATTGGTGAGCTAAAGGCAAGTGAATATAAGGTACTTTCTGTAAAAGAAGAGATGAGAAAAAACCTCACCGATAAACTTCGCCGAGGCGAACCAATATTCTCCGGTATCATAGGATATGAAGAAAGCGTAATTCCACAGCTTGAGACCGCTATCATTGCAGGACACGATATAATCTTTATTGGAGAAAGGGGACAAGCAAAGACGAGATTAATTAGAGCCATTACAAGCCTCCTTGACGAAGAAATCCCCGTGATAAAGGGCAGTGAGATTAACGATAACCCATACGCCCCGGTGTCCAAAAAGTGTCGAGACCTGGTAAGAGAACTCGGCGATAATGCAGAAATCACATGGGTAAGGCGTGATGAGAGATACGGAGAGAAACTTGCGACTCCGGATACCTCAATTGCCGATCTTATAGGAGAAGTAGACCCGATAAAGGTCGCTGAAGGAAGATACCTCTCAGATGAACTCACTATTCACTTTGGACTCATTCCTAGAAGCAACAGAGGAATATTTGCAATAAACGAGCTTCCCGATCTTGTTGAGAAGGTTCAGGTTGGGCTTTTTAACATAATGGAAGAAAAGGACATTCAAATTAAGGGCTACAAAATACGCCTTCCCCTCGATATTTGTATAGTAGCCACTGCAAACCCTGAGGATTATACAAATCGAGGAAGAATAATAACCCCGCTTAAAGACCGCTTCCAGTCACAGATTAGAACCCACTATCCTCCTAGACAAGAAGAAGAAATAAAGATTATGGAACAGGAGGCACGTATTTTAAAAAGGGATGGATATATTGTAAAAGTGCCGAAATTCATAAAACAAATAATTGCAGAGATAACCTTTCAAGCAAGAGGCTCGAATGAGATAAATCAACGCTCAGGTGTGAGTGTTCGAACCACAATTGCAAATTATGAAAGCGTAATTGCCGCCGCAGAAAAAAGAGGGATAAGGCTTGGAGAGCGTGAGGTTGCTCCAAGAATAACGGATTTTACTGCCCTTATCCCTTCAACCATAGGGAAAATAGAGCTGGAATACCTGGGAGAAGACACATCCGAAGTAATCATTGTTGAAAAACTAATAAAAAGAGCAATTAAGATAGTTCTGGATTCTTACTTCACTTCGCTAAACGTATTTTCCGAACTCCTTGAGAGTTTTGAGCACGGTTATGTCGAGGTTTCCGATACAATGTTCTCTGAAGAGTATCTTGTAGGACTGAAAGAAATTAAAGGTCTTAAAAAGTGTATTGATGCTCTTCAGATTGACCAAAGCCCTGCTGAGATAGCTTCAGCGGTTGAATTTATCCTTGAAGGCTTACATCTCAGCAATAAGCTCAGTAAGGAAAAAGTACTAGGGAAAATAATATACAAATGACAACTAGGTATAGATACCTAAAATGGAATGGAGCGCGGAGCGAATTTAAGTTAGAAGCTGAAGACTTCTTCAAGGAATTTTCTAACTTTCTTATGGAGGGATGGACCCCAGACGAAGCATTCGAATGGATTATGAAACAGGGAATCCGCGGAGCAAAAATAAGGGTTATGGGAATTGACGATCTCCGCTCTGAACTCGCAAAATATAAGGAAAAACAGTTTCAGACTTATCATCTTCGGGAATCGCTCTCGGAAATTAGGAAGAAACTCAGTGAAATCATCGAGCAGGAGTTGACTGCTTTAAAAAACAATCTCTCAATAATCTCCCCCGAATATCAGAAGAGAAAAAACTTTCTTAAAAACCTTCCCGAAAAGTTGAGCTTAGCTATTGAGAATCTTTCAAATTACGATTTCACCGATCCTGAGGCGAAAAACAAATTTGAAGAATTAAAAAAGAAACTGGAGAAGGTTAAAAAAGTAGAAAACTTCATAAACCGCTATGGGGAAAGGTTTAGGGGAAAAACCTCGCTCGGATTTGAAGAGACCCTTGATTTCATAGAGGAATTTGAAGAAATAGAGCGGCTCGAACACAATCTTATGATTGGAAATTTTGATGAAATTAATCTTGAGGACGTTCAAGAAATTTTAAGCGAAGAGGGTTACAATTCCTTTCTACTTCTGAAAGACCTAAAGGCCAACCTTGAACAATTAGGACTCGTAAAAACACGCGGACATTACACTGAGCTTTCCCCAAAGGGGATAAGGAAGGTTGGAGAACTCGCCCTTAGGGACATTTTTTCATCTCTCAAGAAACATCAATTTGGTGGGCACGAAACGACTCTGCGTGGATTCGGAGCTATAAAACCCGAGAACATTAAGGAGTATGAATTCGGAGATCCCTTCAATTTGAATGTAGTTGGAACTTTGAAAAACTCCCTTCTTCGTCAAGCTCATGGAGGCTCTATAAAGGTTGCTCCCGAGGATTTTGAGGTCTACGACATGGAGTATCAAACCCAGTCCACGACCGCGCTCCTTCTTGATTTGAGCTGGTCAATGAGCTTTCAGGGCAGATTTCCCGCCGCAAAACGCGTTGCCCTTGCTCTCGATTATCTCATAAGAACTCAGTATCCGAGAGATAATTTATATATCGTCGGATTCTCAACAAGAGCAAAAACACTTACTACAGAACAGCTTGCAACGACAACCTGGGATTCAAATGATCCTTTTACGAATATTCAGGAGGCACTGATAGTTGCCTCAAGGCTTCTCTCAAAACATAAGACCCCAAACAAACAGATAATTCTCATCACAGACGGTCAGCCTACAGCCTACTTTTTAGATGGGTACCTCCAGGTCGAACTTCCTATGTTCTTCGGAGGACTTAGTCCAAGAGCGACTTTTGAAACATTAAAAGAGGTAAAACGCGTGACCAGGAAAGAAATCACTATCAATACCTTCATGCTTGACGATAGCTCATCACTAAGAAGGTTTGTAGAGGAAATGACAAGAGTCAATAAAGGTCGGGCTTTTTTTACTACGCCAAGTCAGCTTGGGAAATATCTGCTTGTTGATTACATGAAACGTAAGAAGAAAATGCTATGAATGTAGGGGCGACCGGCCGGTCGCCCCTACTGATTTCATTCTCCGCATTTGTATTCCTTCGAGAGCTTAAACACGGCGTCAAGGTTTACCTCATACCTTTTCTTCGTATGATTCCTAGACCTTATAAACACTTTATCAGAGCCACAAGCAAACGTAATCACCCTAGATTGAGAATCTTTAAGGCTCAAAAGCTCTGTACGAATGGAAGATATATTCACAAAAATTGTTCCGTTGTATTTCTTTTTAACGACTATACTGTTTGTGAATGAGTGTGGCAAATGCAGGTGTCCTGAAATCCACATATCAACTCTATAATCTTTGAGTACATCGGTGAAACGCTCGGAATCTAAAACCTGCTTGTCACGCATAGAAGAAAATGGAATTCCGCTTCCTTCAAGGGAAGCGTGGGTAACAACTACAATTATTTTGTCCTGATTACTTATTACCAAATCCCGCCACCAGCTGAATGTTTCATCAGAAATATATGTAGGTTTACCTCTAGCCTCATTCGACATAAATATAAAAAGGACGTTTCCTTTAGCAGCAGAATAATGAAAATCCCCCCTTATTTTCATCTTATAACCCTCACCCCTATCCAACTTTAAATCATGGTTTCCCGCAATTTCATACCACTCTTTGATATAAGAGGAAGGTTTTGTTGAAAGGTACCAATCAAAATCCTTTTCCTCAGCATCATTTACTATATCTCCGGCCACTATTGCAAAATCTATATCTGGAACGTTTTTGTTAATATCCTTGATCGCATATTCGAGTTCTCTTTTCTGCTTGTCCTTCTTTGGTTGGATATCTGCAAGCACCCAAATTTTGAGTGAATTTTTTGGATCACCAGAAATAACTTCATTTATCTCTGAGTTAAGCGGTTTATCCAAAGAGCAGGCAGAAAGAATAATAATGGGGAAAAGACAACAAATTATCTTAGCAATCATTATTGAATTGAGTTTGATATCAAAAAGAAAATTAGACTAGAAAATTCTAACTCGGACTAGGTACCCCAATAGCTTCCTCTTCCATAACGTCTCTAATTTTGACTTGAACCTCATCACCGATTCTAAAACCACCATTCTCAATCCTCACACTGATATAGTTCGGAGTGGTTCCTTTTTCATTCTTCTCGACTAGAACGGGAAAAGTTCTTCCTATGAAAGACCTGTAAAACCCGTTCTTCTTTTCATGTCCCAGCTCTCTGAGGATTCTGCTCCTTTCCTTGATAACTCGCGGGTGTATCTGATTCGGCATTGTAGCTGCGGGAGTATTCTTTCTTTTGGAGTATGAAAAGACGTGGAAATAAGTAACCGCCGATTCTTTTAACAAGTTAAAACTATTCTGAAATTCCTCATCCGTCTCCCCTGGGAATCCGACCATAACGTCCGTTCCAATAGCGGCATCGGGAATTATCTTTCTTATAAAACCTGTACAATGGAGAAACTGTTTAGGTTTGTATCTTCTTCTCATCCTCTTAAGAACCTCTCCGTCACCACTCTGAAGAGCGACGTGAAACTGTGGACATATTGTTTCCGAATCGGCAACGAAATAGATAAGCTCATCACTCGTATCGGCAGGGTCAAGCGAGGTCAACCGTACTCTCTTTACGATTTTCTCACTCTCAATTTTTCGAAGAAGCTCTAAAAGACTTATCCCGATGTCTCTTCCGTAACTTGCAATATGAACCCCGGTTAAAACCACTTCCCTGTACCCTGAAATGGAAAGGGTCTCCATACGCCTTAGAACTTCATCAATAGAAAGACTTCTTGATACGCCTCTAGCGTAAGGGATTATACAGAAAGTGCATCTGTAATTGCACCCGTCCTGTACCTTAAGATATGCCCTGGTCCGTTCCGGGAAATAGTTGATTTCGGGCGATTCAAACTTTCTTTTCTTCTCTTTAAATATATCGGAGACGAAAATCTTTGGTTCAGATTGAGCTTCCCCTTCACGTATTATCTTAACTATAGAAGAAAACTTATCGGAATTCCCCACTACATAATCAACTCCCTCTACTTGCTTAAGCTCATCAGAAGAAACCTGAGCGTAGCAGCCAGTGACTATAACGACCCCATTTGGATTTATCCTTTTTGCCCGACTTATGTAGTGCCTCGCTTCGGCATCGGCTCTGTGTGTAACGGTGCAAGTGTCTATAACATACACATCCGCCTCTTCCGGAAATGGAACCTTTTTATACTTGCTGTCGGGAAGCATATTGAGAACCGCGGCTGTGTCGTATTGATTAACCTTGCATCCCAATGTAACGACGGAAATTCTCTTCATTCTTAAAGAACCTCGTTAATCCAACCACCACCGAGGATCCTGTCTTGCTTATAAAAAACAATGGCCTGGCCTGGAGTTATTGCTCGCTGGGGCGTCTTAAACTCAACTAAAGCCTTACCATCCGAATCAACTTTAACCACTGCATCTTCTTCCTTATGGCGGTATCTTATCTTGGCCTTCACTTCGATTTCATCCGAAGGGATTCCATCAGCCCAGCTTATGTTGTTTGCGATAAGACTTGATTTAAAAATATCCTTTTCCTCACCAACCACTACTCTGTTTGTTTCAGGCTCAACCCTGACAACGTACATGGGCTTACCCTTTGCAATTCCAAGTCCCCTTCTCTGGCCGACAGTAAAGGAATGTACACCATCATGGTAGCCTAGTATGTTTCCCTCTACATCCACAATCTCGCCCTTTTCCCTCTTCTTCTCCGTATATTCTTTGAGGAAATCCCTGTAATCACCGCCGGTAATGAAGCATACTTCCTGGCTATCCGGCTTATCTGCGACTTTGAGATTCATGCTTTTTGCAATCTCCCTAACCTCTTCCTTTGTCATAGAACCTAATGGGAACATAATGCGCTTTAGCTCATTCTGGGTTATAGTAAAAAGAAAATAGGACTGATCCTTAGCGGTATCTACAGCTTTATTTAAATAAAACTTCCCTGTCTCCTCTTCGTTTTCAATTCTTGCATAATGACCTGTTGCCAGATAGTCTGCACCAAGCTCAAGGGCGCGTCTTAGAAGGAAATTGAATTTCATGAACTGATTGCAGAGAACACAAGGACTCGGCGTTTTACCGGATAGGTATTTACCGACGAAATCCTCGACTATGTATTTCTTAAAAATCTCCATATAGTTCACAACGTAGTGAGGAATGCCGATCTGATCTGCAACCCTTCTTGCGTCTCTAACATCATCTGCAGAGCAACAGCCTCCGTCCGCATCTCCATAGTCCCAGAGCTGCATGGTCACACCAATGACATCGTACCCTTCCCTCTTTAAAAGAGCCGCAGTCGTTCCGCTATCCACTCCCCCACTCATTGCAACAAGTATTCTCTTCTTCATATTGAGCAAAAAGGTTACCTGAGATTGGGGGCTAGGCAAAATAAAACAACTAGTGTACGATGACAATTTGACATATATACATCTATACATTAACATTATAAACTATGAAAAGAACGCAGATTTACTTAGAAGAAGAGCAATACAGCTTTCTAGCTAGAGAGTCCGAAAAGAAAGGCATAAGTATAGCGGAATACATAAGAGAATTAATAAAAAGAAATATGCCCCAAGAGAAGGAACTGAAACACGATCCATTCTGGAAGATAGGAGAAGATGGATTCTCGACTGGCAACAAAAGAGGATCCATAGAACATGATGAGATAATTTACAAATCCAAGCGAAAAATGGGCTAAACTAATAAATGCCAAACCTTACACAAAGTATATTCATAGACACAAGCGCATTCATAGCCCTCAGGGACTCAAAAGACATAAACCATCCGAGAGCAAAGAGTTTCCTGAAAGAAATTAAAAATAAAAGAATTATTCTTTTTACTACAAACTTTATTTTTGATGAAGTCTATACCTATTTTTGTAGGTTTCACAATGTTGCTGTTGAGATGGGTGAATATATAAGAAACAGCCCAGGGGCAATTGTTTACAACAGAATAACCACCGAAGATGAAAACCCTGCCTGGGAAATAGCAAAGAGTTATAAGGATAAAACCTTCTCATTTACCGATTGCACCACCTTTTCTATTTGTGAACGTCTAGGAATAAAGGATGTCTTTGCCTTCGATGAGCATTTCAAGCAATACGGCAAATTTAATGTTCTGCCGTAAAGTACTTTCTTGGTATTTCTAAAAGACCCGCAGTCGTTCCGCTATCCACCCACTCATTGCAACCAATATTCTCTTCTTCATATCGAGTTTGAAAGGTTACCTGAGTTTGGAAGGTAGGCAAAATTAACAATAGCCCAAAGACAATTCAATTTACTGACTAATATTATCCTAATACGCTCAAGTGGGAACTGCTCTGTGCTGGTGACTAAAATTGTCATTCCCGCATGTATCTAGCGGGAATCCATTTTTTATTCTTGTATATATGCCTCAATTAATTTTAAGGCAATTACTTATCGTAAATCCAAAACTTCTTTAGATTGAAAAATCGGCTGAGTTGTAATCATTTTTGCTGTATTGACATTGTCCAGACATTTCTTATAATACCTTTGTGAAGATAGACAAATTTGCTTGGGACCAGGAAAACCTGGAGCATATATCCAAGCATTTTGTAAATTCAATAGAAGTTGAACAGGTATTTGATGCGAAATTTATTGTGCGGAAAACAAAAGAGGATAAGTATCTAGTATGGGGACAAGCCTACAGCGGGAGATACCTGTTTATCGTATTTAGATACTTAGGTAAAGGAAACATAAGAGTTATTACTGCAAGAGATATGATGAATAAGGATAAGAGATTCTATCTAAGGAGTGTGAAGTAGGAATGGCTGAAAAAATTCCTAAATTTAGGACTGATAAAGAAGAGGCAGAGTTTTGGGACACGCATTCGGCCGTTGATTTGTTAGATGAGATACTAGAAGTAGAAGAACCTATTGAGCTTTCAGACAGACTTAGGGGAGAAATCCGCAAAAAGAGTAAAAAAACCAAGATTTCTATAAGAGTAAACCCGGAGCACATAAACTTGGCTAAGATATTAGCAAAATCTAAGGGAATTCCGTATCAAACTCTGGTGCAGATATGGATAGTTGAGGGGCTAAAACGTGAGCTTAAAGAGGAGTTAAAATAATTTATAAGGCCTCTATCTTCTATATTGTAATAATCAAGGTTTATTCTGTAGGACAATATCAGCACGATTTTCACCCTCTGTCAAAATTCTCAACGCTGTCACTATGAGCACATTCGTTATGCTTAGTGTAAACTCCGCGAAGAGTCCAGTATTTTCTTCAGATTCTTCGCTTCGGACTGACAATGAAGATTGTACCGCCTTGACTTTTCGTTACCTGTCATTCCGACCATCCCTCCTGTCATTTCGACCCCGTGAGATAATTTCACCCCATGGGATGTTTACTATCCCACGGGGTCATATCTCATGGGGGAGAAATCTTTGCCTTCGAGAAATACTTGAACGTAACGAGATTCCTCACGTACGTTCAGCATCACAGTTACTTGATAGGAATTACTAAACTGGGTGAAACTTACTTCCACATTGTCTGTTTGGTCAAATTTAGATTTTTACATCTATACTTAAGTTCCAATTCCTTGGTTTGAACCTCAGGACTCCGTGGCTGTTCTCCTTCAGTCACCATCAAATGATAGGCATCTTTAATGTTTTCTTCGAGTTCTTTCAGTGTCTAACCCTGGCTAAATACACCAGGAACTTCCTTTAGTCTTCCGACATACCATCCGTTATCAATCCAATATTCAAGTGTGAAATGTCTTAACATGCTTATTTCATCCCCGGTTTTTTCAACTTCTAAATGCTAAATCACCAAGCTATTTTTTCTGTGCCCTCACTCTTTAGAAAGCGCAGTCGTTACGCTATCTACACCCACTCATTGCAACAAGTATTCTCTTCTTCATATCGAGCAAAAAAGTTACCTGAGTTTGGAAGGTAGGCAAAATGAAGAACCACTAAACTTATTTGTCTATCTTCCAAACAGCACGGTAGCTAACAGAGCTAAGAGATAGATTCCGATGGTGGCTTCAAGGCCAACAAATATCCGTGACCAGCCGACGGGTTTAAATTCCACAGGTTCGAGGCGGAAGAATTCAAGCAACTTCCTTAGATGTAAAGTTCCGTAGCCAAAGGTAGTAAAGGAAAGAAGGCTGAAGTATAAACAATCAAGAAAAAGCATCCCTTTACGGAAGGACAAAATCTCTTCCTTTTTGTCGCTTTCTGCTTGGACAAAATAGATACCAGATTTCGTTCCTCTGGGTATAGTTAACAAAGCAAAGATAAGTGCGAATATGACAATAACAATAAGTGAATACGGAAGGAGCCAAAATGGCCTTGATCCATAGCCATAAGGCAACTTAAAAAATGCTATCCTGAAAATTCTCATAACCCAAGAGGAACCTTTGGTTTTTACTTCATTCTCACGATAATGAAATTCTTTAGCTACGTCATATAACAACTCTTTTTCGTAAAAGGTTTTCAAATCACGATACGTTAACTCAGCATTTCGAAAATCTTCATCAGAACTCATCCTCTTTTCTTCACCTATAAAGTAGGGACTCTGGAATGTATTCAAGGCATGTTCCAGGATCAACGATTTGTATATATCAGTTTGCTCTTCTCCAATCGTTTTTCTAAGAACATCTAAAAACTCCACTTCCCCTTTAAATACCTGATTGATTATGCCTTCTAATTTATTAAGAACATCCTGTGGAACCTGGGGAAATCTCCGTTTCTTTAGTGATTGTAAAGACTGTTCATCTATTCTTAAATAACCTCGAACGCCACTCAATATATCTAATGTTCTTTGCTTCTCCAAGATTTACATGCCATAGGTATGTCCAGTCGAAAGATGCTTTAAATAAATTGGTCCCTTTCAAATTTGCCTCTGCTAGTACAGCTCCTTTCAGACTGGCTCCACGCAGGTCTGCCCCTTCCAGATTTGCCCCAACGAGGTTGACTCTTTTCAGATTTGCCTCAATTAGGTCTGCTCCTTCCAGATTTGCCCCAATTAGGTCAGCTCCCTTCAGATTTGCTCTAATTAGTTGGGCTCCTTCTAAATGTATGAATCTCAACTTAACATTCTGCAAATCTTCATTAATAAGTGAGATTCCACGTAGGTCATAATTTTTCACATTTTGCTCGAATACAGAAAAGGAGAAGCTTTTCCGGTCTTCCTCGGATAGAGGTATTTTCTTCACGAACTTAGGCAAAGGTTTTCCTTCTCTTAGCGCCTTCACAACCTCCTTAACTTTTTCCTTCGTCCATCTTTTACGTAAACCTTTTTTTTCTTCCTCAGTCAAGCTTGACCAAGGTTTATACTCGCTAAAAGGTTCGTCTTGGGCAAAAGTTGGACACATATAAACAAATAATAAGTATAAGAAAAAAAATGCTGTAAGTAGAAGAAGATTAGATATTCTCATTCTCTAATGGCATTTTCTCACTTTAAATACTTCTTTTCAATAGGGAAAGACGATACAAAGCCAGATTCTCCACGTGCCTAATTTTTAGTCACAGCTACGAAATTTCGTGACATTTTGTTCATATTACACAGTGTCATAATACACAATTTAAATTAACAAAAAGAAAATTGACGTGATTTCAGTAAGTTACATTTCTCTACAATATCAATGCTATTGTGGCATGCAAATTGCTTACTAGATATACAGAGGTGAAAGAACATGTCAGCAGCAATAGCAAGCGCAAACCCTTTTTTAGAATTTGTTTCTAGAGGCGGGAATCCACTTAAAACCGTAATATCCGAGTCCCCTCAACATTGCAGTGTTTGTGGGCACAAATCTTATTCCTTACTCATCCTAACCTTCAACATGGTTACGTGCCAGTCCTGCTACGATTTCATACTCAATTGTAATTATTTCAATGATGCAGAGCCCATCGAGCTTAATTATTCCATATGAAATAATGAGTAGACAATAAAGTAGAGACGCTTTGAACGGCGTCTCTACTTTAGGTTCTTCAAATAACTACCCCCTTCAGATTTACCCATAAAAATCAAAACATAATTCAACCACCCATACATTCCGATTTATTTAATTGGTATCATAGTTCAAAAAATATCCGTAATAGATATTTTAAACATCACTTCAAGTAACGGACCTACTGACGGTGAGTATAAAAAGATAGTTGAAACTCTAGGCAAAGAGCCAGGTAGAACTAAAACCGGTATTTTTGCCGCCCTTTTTATCCTTTGCTTCTTGAGACATCCCTCGTTGCTTTAGTAATGCTTCGAGTGAAAGCCAATCTAATCCTTTAACTTTCTCAGTCTTGAATACTGACCTGCGGAGATCAGCTAGCTCATCCTGGTTAAGTCCAGATAAAACATTTAACACTGTTTCTGACCACAAATTAGAGATAGATTTCTTAGACTCAGTTTCCGTTAATGAATAAAATCCGTTTAGCTTATTCTCATCTTTTATCCTTATGCGGTTACCACGTACATAATAAAAGGCTTCGGGATTAGACTGAACAAACTTACGAAAAGGCAATCCGAATTTCGTTATGTAGTGACGAGTCAAATTGTGTCCTAGAGGAATACGCATAGCCCCGAATTCGCCGTATAGTCCATCTCCAAACCGGACTGTCCGAACTCGCCCGCCTATATGCCTGGATTCAGCTTCGAGTATCACCACCTCATGGCCTCTCTGCTCCAGCTCGTAGGCTGCGCATAATCCTGCAACCCCAGCTCCCACAATTACGACTCTAAGACGGGTCTTCGGATTTGGCATGGCAAATAACTCCGATAGCGAAGGCATTGCGGCAAATGCTCCAGTCACAAAACCCAGTCTACGTAAAAACTGCCGCCTACTTAGCCGGATTTTTTCTAATATGTCATCTATGAAAAAGTTGTGCAAGTGATTTTTATAATCTTTCTTCCGTCATTTTGTTTTTACCCTTATATCTTTTTAGGCATCCTTTCTACCTTGGTCTTTATAACCAGTCATCTATCCGTGCCCTTAGCACACGTTA
>JACPIY010000066.1 GCA_016187835.1 Deltaproteobacteria bacterium
ATGGAGCCTCGTAAAGGTTGGAACCACTCAAGCTGAGAGGAAGCTTTTTCAAAAACTGAGCAGAGGGAAGAAGCCGTTAAATATTGTAGATGCTGAGTTGACGGGTGAAAATTTAAAGAAGGTCGCGGATTTATTTGGCGTAAAAGAGGAAGAGGTGCTCAGTATGGAGATGAGGGTCGCGTCAAGAGACTTTTCTCTTGATAAAGTATCAACTGATGACGGGACGATAACATATCTGGATTCAATCTCCGATTATCGTGCTAATCAAGAAGAGATAGTTGAATCCCTGCAAGCTACTGAACTTACACAGGAGGGTCTTCAGAAGGGATTTGAAAAGCTTTCCCCAAGAGAGCGCTATGTGATTGAAAGGAGATACCTTACAAGTCCTCCTATGAAGCTTAGAGAAGTTGGTGATGAACTGGAAATTTCTAAGGAAAGGGTGCGTCAAATAGAAACCCAAGCACTAAAAAAGCTTCGCGCTGTAATTGAAAGCCGTCTGGACCACGGGCCAGAATATAAACATAGGAGGGAAAATTAATAATGGCTAGCAAAAAAATAATTGGAATTGACCTTGGAACTACAAACTCTGTTGTTTCAATAGTAGAGGGTGGTGAGCCAAAAGTAATTATAAACGAAGAGGGTTCCAGAATTACCCCATCTATCGTTGCTTTTGCCAAAGATGGAGAGGTTCTGGTAGGGGCGCCTGCAAAAAGACAGGCGGTAGTGAATCCCGAAAATACTATCTTCTCGGTTAAAAGGCTCATGGGGAGGCGATATGAGGAGACTGTTGAAGAAGCAAAGCGTCTTCCTTTTAAAATAATTAAATCCCAGAATGGTGATGCTTGGGTTGAAGCAATGGGAAAACAGTATTCTCCTCCTCAGATTTCTGCTCATGTTTTGACGAAGCTCAAAAAGGCTGCTGAGACATACTTGGGAACGGAAGTAATTGAAGCTGTAATAACCGTCCCTGCTTATTTTAACGATAGTCAGAGACAAGCTACAAAAGACGCAGGTAAGATTGCGGGCTTGGAGGTTAGAAGAATAATCAATGAGCCGACTGCAGCGGCGCTTGCCTATGGATTTGATAAGAAAAAGGAGGGCATGATAGCAGTTTACGATTTAGGGGGTGGAACGTTCGATATTTCTATTCTTGAGGTTGGAGATAATGTAATAGAAGTAAAATCTACAAATGGAGACACTCACCTTGGAGGTGACGATTTTGACAGGCGCGTTATGGATTATCTAATTGATGAATTTAAAAAAGAATCGGGGATAGATTTGAGTCGTGACAAGATGGCACTTCAGAGGCTTCGGGAGGCTGCGGAAAAGGCAAAGATTGAGCTTTCAACGACACTGGAGACCGAAATTAATCTTCCCTTTATCACAGCGGATGCTGCAGGACCAAGACACCTTATTATGAAACTTACACGCTCGAAATTTGAACAGCTCATTGAAGACCTTGTAATGGGGACATTGGAGCCATGCCGACAGGCTCTTAAAGATGCGAGTCTCAAATCCAACAACATAGATGAGGTTATATTTGTTGGAGGCTCTACCAGAATCCCACTTGTCCATAAGGTCGTAACTGACTTTTTTGGCAAAGACCCGCACCAAGGGATAAACCCTGATGAAGTTGTTGCGGTAGGAGCCGCGATTCAGGGTGCCGTTCTTGCCGGAGAAGTGAGAGATGTGCTTCTTCTTGACGTTACACCACTTTCTCTCGGAATCGAGACTCTCGGTGGGGTTATGACAACCATAATTTCAAGGAACACCACTATTCCTACGAAAAAAAGCCAGGTATTTACCACCGCAGAAGATAATCAGACATCCGTTGAAATTCACGTGCTTCAGGGCGAGCGTCCTATATCTCGTGACAATAGAACACTCGCTAGGTTTATTCTCGACGGACTTCCGACTGCACCAAGAGGTATTCCCCAGGTAGAAGTTACTTTTGACATTGATGCTGATGGCATTCTTCACGTATCGGCGAAGGACCTTGCTACACAGAAAGAACAGAAAATCAGGGTTG
The DNA here is from genome assembly GCA_016187835.1 of Deltaproteobacteria bacterium. GTDB lineage: Bacteria > Desulfobacterota_D > UBA1144 > Nemesobacterales > CSP1-2 > JACPIY01. Next base: position 2,030 of record JACPIY010000066.1, read on the forward strand.
AAGCCTCTAGCGGTCTAAGTAAAGAACAGATTGAAAAGATGGTTAGAGATGCTGAGGATCGTGTTGAAGAAGATAAGAGCCGACGAGAACTCATTGAAAACAGAAATAAGCTGGATGATTTAATGTATAGAACGGAGAAGAGCTTTAAGGAATTTAAAGATAAGCTATCTGAAGGTGACAAGAAAGAACTTGAGGATGCGCTAGAGCAGGGAAAGCAAGTGGTTAAAGTGGAGAATTTGAACGAAATTCAGGCTGCAATGGAAAGAATAACAAATGCATCTCATAAAATCGCCGGGTTAATGTATAAGCAGGCCGCCGGTGGTGGAGCAGAAGATAGTAAAACCCAAGCCTCTAGTGGCTCTGGAGAAACTGAGGAGGGTCAGGATAGGAGAAGAGAAAGTGGCGGAGATGATGTAATCGATGCTGAATTTACGGAAAAGTAAATAAGATAATTTAGACATTTGCTCGATTCGGATTCTAAAAAAGGCGACTCTTACGTTAGTCGCCTTTTTTGTTTTTTATTGGGTTTTTAAGCCCTTGCCCGTTCTCAATTTAGATGTTAGATTCTTGATGTCTGAAAATGTTATGAAATAAAGGCTTAACGTGTTTATAGCCTGTCGTGTTCATATTTGCGAGTGAGCTAATTAATGACATGAAAGATATTAATGCAAATTGTCAACTATTTTGAGGAATCCTACAAAAATCATTAGGAGGAAATTTAATGAAACAGGGTATTCATCCGGAGTATAAAGATGTTGTTATTACATGCTCCTGCGGTGCAGTTCATCAAACCAGGTCTACCCGTTTGGAGAGTTACTCGGTGGAAATCTGTTCTAACTGCCATCCTTTCTTTACTGGAAGGGAAAGAACCGCGGAATCTAAGGGCAGGGTCGAAAGGTTTAGGAAAAAGTACGGAAAAAATCAGTCTTCTTAGAATTTTGATGTTTGGTTGTTTCAAAGACTGATTAGAGATCTCCAGAGATGCTTTTATTTAGATAACTTAAGTTGCTTTACAAACAATTCCTTGGCACTCTATAATAGTAAAAAATCTGTTGAGGGGGACCCCTAATGAAAGAGTATCGCCGAGAAAATGTAAGAAACGTAGCAGTAATTGCCCATCACGGTGCAGGGAAAACCTCTCTTTCCGAGGCGATGCTGTATTTGAGCAATACGACTGAGAAACTTGGAAAAGTAGACGATGGCTCATCAGTTTTGGATTATGAAGCCGAAGAGAAGAAACGCAAGATGTCAATTAATTTACATATTGCCTTCTATGAATGGAATGATCATCTCGTAAATTTAGTGGACACTCCAGGGTTTGCCAATTTTCTTGTTGAGACTGAAAGCGCGCTTAAGGTTGTAGATGGTGCTATTGTAATAGTAAGTGCTGTTACTGGAGTAAAAGGGCAAACTGAAAAGTTCTGGCAGATGACGGCGGATCTGGGGATTCCGAGATTGCTTTTTATGAATAAACTTGACAGAGAAAGAGCTAATTTTGAGAATGCAATTGCTGACATTGAAAAAGACCTGGAGATTAAACCGGTTCCGCTCACATTTCCCATAGGGGAGGAAGAGTCTTTCAAGGGTGTTGTGGATTTAATAGAGATGAAAGCTTATTTCTACGAGGAAAACGGTAAATACAAAGAGGGCAATATACCCGGTGATTTGGAAAAAACTGTAAATTCGTGGAGGGAAAGGTTAATCGAATCCATTGCCGAAATGGACGACGAGTTACTCGAGAAGTATCTAAATGGAGAACCTATAGAAAATGACGTCCTATATAAAATGGTGAGAGAAGGTGTGCTCAGTTCAAAGTTGGTTCCAGTATTAGTTGGCTCTGCTGTAAAACAGATCGGAGTCAACTTCCTTATGGATGCAATCTATCGCTACCTGCCATCTCCTCTGGAGAGGACGCCCGTTAATGGACAAAATTTAAAAGGTGAGGTAGTAGAAAGGCAGCCGAAGCTAGAAGAGTCAACTTCGGCATTTGTATTTAAAACTATCTCCGATCCTTATGCCGGGAAGATAAGTGTTTTTAGAGTATTTTCGGGTTCAATAAAGGCTGACTCTACGGTTTATAACTCCAGTAAAAAATCCCGTGAAAAGGTCGGACAGCTATCTAGAATTATTGGGAAAAGACAGTTTCCAATAAATCCTGCTTTATTTGGAGATATTGTTACGGTTAATAAACTTAAGGATAGTCAAACAGGGGATACTCTTTCGGAAGAGTCAAACCCAATTGTTATTCCTGCTATTAATATTCCTCAGGCTGTTATGTCTTATGCCATTCAGCCTAAAACCAGGTCTGATGAAGACAAACTTATGACATCACTTAACAGAATAATTGAAGAAGATCCTACGATTCAATTTAGAAGAGATGAAGAAACAAAGGATTTTCTTCTCTCAGGCACAGGACAGGTTCATATAGAGGTTACAGTAGATAAGCTAAAAAACACGTATGGTGTCAATGTAGAACTTAAAACACCAAAGGTACCCTATAAGGAGACAATAAAGCGAACGGCAAAAGCCGAAGGAAAGTACATCAAACAAACTGGTGGAAGAGGTCAATACGGCGATGCCTGGCTTGAGATCGAGCCGCTTCGTACAGGTGAGGGTTATCACTTTGTGGACAAGATTGTTGGGGGTGTGATTCCTAAAAACTTTATTCCGTCAGTGGAAAAAGGTGTAAAAGAAGCTATGAAAAAAGGAGTTCTAGCGGGCTATCCTGTTGTAGATATTAAAGTCACGCTCTTTGACGGGAAATATCATCCCGTCGATTCATCTGACATAGCTTTTCAAATCGCAGGTTCAATGGGCTTTAAAAAAGCAATCGAAGCGGCTCAGCCAGTTCTTCTTGAGCCAGTTATGAGTATGGAGATTTTTACTCCTGAAGACTGTTTGGGCGATGTAATTGGCGATGTAAATGCACGAAGGGGGAAGGTATCAGGTGTTGAACCACAAGCAGGAGGACATATTGTAAAGGCATTACTACCTATGGCTGAGATTCTTACTTATGCACCTGAACTAAGGTCACTAACAAGTGGCAGAGGTATGTTTACCATGGAATTTTCTCACTATGAGGAAGTACCGAGTCATCTTGCCGCTAAAATCATTGAGGAATCTGTGAAAGAAAAAGAGGCTGAAGCGTAACCTTAGACAAATGATAAAACCTTATGGTGGTGCTTTTCCAAAGTTACATCCAACTGTTTTTGTTGCGGAAAGTGCTCTAGTGATTGGGGATGTCATCATAGATGAAGATTCGAGTATATGGTTTCAGACTGTGATTAGGGGGGATGTAAATTTCATCGGCATTGGGACTAGGACTAACATACAGGATAGCTGTGTCCTGCATGTAACAAGAGGCACTCACCCTCTCATGATCGGAGATAAAGTAACTGTGGGGCATAGAGTTGTCCTTCACGGGTGTACCGTTGAAAACTCTGTCCTTATTGGAATTGGGGCAATTGTTCTTGATGGAGCAGTAGTTGAAGAAAATTCGATAGTTGGAGCAGGAAGCTTGGTACCATCAGGTTTTAGAGTACCATCAGGCACGGTTGTGATGGGTGTTCCTTCTAAGGTTAAAAGGGAACTTACACCTGAGGAAGTTAAAGGAATAGAGCAGTCGGCAAGTAATTATGTGGAATACTCAAAATGTAATAAAATAGTCTCAAGCTAGTTAACAGCTAACAAATCATCAACATATAAATCAAAAACCCCTAAAGTCAAAACTTTAATATTATGCGCATAGCATCAATAGATATAGGCACAAACACATTCAGGATACTTATCTCGGAATTAAATGGTAATGAGTTAAAAAAAATATACATTGATCGCGTAATCACACGGCTTGGCGGCGGCTTTAGCAGGATAGAAAAATTAATCTCTGAGGAGGCAATAAAAAGGGCACTAGCAGTGCTTCAGGGTTTTGCTAAGATTCTTAAACGGTATGAAGTAGAGAAAGTAAGAGCAGTAGCTACAAGCGTGGTAAGAGACTCATTAAATGGTCATGAGTTTATAGGACGAGTTAAAAAAGAAGCCGGGATTGAGATAGAGTTAATTTCAGGGAATGAAGAAGCGGAGCTTACCGTAAAGGGTGTTCTAAAGTCAGTTTCTCCCCTTTCGAAATTAAGCGTGATTTTTGATGTCGGAGGGGGAAGCACCGAATATGCATATGTGGAAGAAGGTACCATCCTAGGTCTTGCAAGTACTAGCTTGGGGGTTGTTCATTTTGCTGATAAGTTTTTAAAAAGAGATATACCATCTGAACTGGATATTAGAGCGATTTCCAAGGATATTGAGAATGTTTTATCGTATGAACTCTCCTTGATGTCAAAGTTTACTGCTGATCATTTGTCTTTAATTGGAACTGCGGGAACACCTACTACACTTGCTGCCATCGAGCTTGGCTTGAGTGAATACGATCCAAATGTTGTCAACGGTTTTGTACTAAAACGAGATGCGGTGTTAAGAATCTTCCAGACTTTAATAGAAATCCCTAAAGAAAAGAGACTAGAGGTCAAAGGCATGGAAAGAGGTAGAGAGGATATTATTATCCCCGGGACATTGATCTTACTTAAAACTATGGAAAGGTTTTGTAAAGATGAAATACTTGTGAGTGATGGAGGACTTCTTGAGGGGGTAGCTTATGGTCTAATTACTTAGCTAATAAATCCATTTTTATGGTATTGGCTCGTTATATATAGTTGGAAAATTTACCACTTGGACATAATTTCATCCAAATTTGTTCTTCTAGGAAGTTTTAAAATTGTTTATAACCACTAGGCAGAAAACCCCAGGCTTTTAAGCATGGGGATGAATGCCTGCCTGGAGCGAGGCAACGGATGTTGCCGAGCGGAAGTTGTTCTGGCATGCTGGAGGTGTATGTCAGGACAATATTGGACTGGAGCACACATAAGACACAGACTGAAGTACCATTTGGTATGGATACCGAAGTATCGGAAGCGAGTATTACGAGGCAAAATAGCCAAGCGTATTGGAGCATTGTTCTATGAATGTGCGGGAGTACACAACTGGTA
>JACPIY010000067.1 GCA_016187835.1 Deltaproteobacteria bacterium
AAGAAATTTACATAGGTAAGGAGGGGCAGAACGGTACAAGAGAGGCTCTTAGATTCGATCTTCCCGGAGGGGCAACCAACGTTCAGTTTTTGGATGGACTCAGACCTGAAAGCCTGGTTCAGACTGCCCAGGGATTTGTTGATACCTCTGGTTTTGCGCCAGGCATTAGGAGAGTGGTTTACGCTTATACGCTTCCCTACAAATCCGGTAACAATATTATCGAGAAAAGAGTAATTTATCCAACACAAGGATTTGTTCTTCTAGTTTCTGATTCTGGAGTCAATGTAAACGTAGATGGACTGAATGGGGGTAATACGGTCAACATAAACAATGACCGATTTCTTCGATGGACTGGAAAGGATTTTAAAGGTGGTGCTAAGATAAGGGTAGAAATCGGCAAACCGTTTCTAGGGGAGGATTGGTTAAAGTGGGTGGTGTTGGGGACAGTTATAATATTATTGGGTGGAGCGGTTTTGTACTCGCTTATAGTAAGAAAGAGAACGAAGCTGGTAAAAGAAGATAATGGCTATTCTATGAAAGCAGAAGAACTGGAAAAGGAGAGAAGAAATCTAATCCAAGGGATTGCGGAATTAGATGACAGATTTCAGGCTAGGGAAATTCATGAAGAAGAGTATATGCGGGTACGTTCCAAGAAGAAGGAAAAGTTAATTGAGATAACGCGTAGGATTAAAAGGAGTTAAAGGTCTAGGTTTTGAATGTAATTTTGGTTTGAACTAAATACTCCTAACCAACTTGACTGATTTAAATATCTCCATATAAAAATTGTAATATAGATATTGCAACAATACCTGCTGTTTCAGTTCTTAGTATTCTAGGGCCTAGACCCATTGAAATAAATCCCTTATCTCCAGCGAATTTTACCTCGTCCTTTGAAAATCCCCCTTCCGGGCCTACAAAAATAATCATATTATGAATAGGTTGTAAATAATTACTAAATTTAGTTTTAAAGTTATCTTGACATTTTTCATAAAGTATTATTTTTAACATACTGTTATAATTATAGTTTATTGCTTGATCGAAGTTTAAAGCTTCATTAATGTGAGGTGGAGCAAATCTTCCACATTGCTTTGAGCTTTCTAATGCAATCCATTTCCATCTTTTGATTTTTTGTGTATGAATTACGTGTGACCTCGCAGTAATAACAGGAGCAATATTTTTTACTCCTAGTTCCGTTGCCTTTTCAACGATGAAGTCCATTTTTTCTCCTTTCGGTATTCCCTGGAGCAGGGTTATATTTAGCTTAGATTCCCTCTCGACATATTTTGTTCCAATTATTACTACTTTTATTTCTTTAGTTTTAATTTCGGTTATCCTCCCGAAATGTTCTACACTGCTCTCATCAAATAGAGTGATCTCACTGCCTGTTTTAAGCCTTAGAACCTTTACGATGTGGCGGTAATCCGAGCCAGAGATATTTACTTGATTGTCTTTGATTTTCTCTTGCTTAATGGGGAACCTTGGCATTTTAGATTAAGACTAGTTGACCAGTCAGAATGATTTTTGGTGAATTAACGTTTTAATTATTATCAGAAGTTCTGGCTAAGACCCTTGATAAACTTCTTAAATTGCTCCCAGTGTTAAACTTAGGCTCAATGATAGACTTTTCATATCGTATAGAATGACGGATTTGTTACGTGGTTGCAATGTTAATCAGATAATAATTGCGAACTATTATTAACTGCTTGGTTATGAAGGACTAAAAAACCAATCCGTTGAGTAAAGACGCGAAACCCGGTCTCGTAAAGATATCAATGTCAAACTAAATAATCTATTCCTAATTGAATAAGATTTCCAATACGACTATTCACTTACTTCTGGTTCACGCTGAAAGGGTCGATCTCAAGTTTTTTCAATTTTGCTTCTCTAGCGAATTGATATTTTCCATATCTTTCTGAAACCTCAACCTGCTTCTTAAATTGGGTTTCACATGAAACTAATTCAGAAGTGATTTCGCGGTCTTAATTATAATTTCATGATATTGTTGTTCTTTTTATCTGAACTGGAGTATTTTAAAGCCTAAATAGATGCATAACTGTTGTCAAAAATATAAAAAAATAGATTATGTTATTATAGCCCGTATTTAACTTTGACAAAAACTTTATAAAATAGATTAGTTGTTGATTGGTTTTAAGTCGAGACTTTAGTATAGAAATGGAGATTTTGCTACGTCTTAGAAATCTCATGTTCAATGATTATTATAAGCCATAATAAATCTAACACGTAATATAACTTCAAATCAAACATGATAAATATTGAGATTACATGTGAGGGACTGTGGATAGTTGAACCAAATTTAGAGATTTAGTTTAACATTTGTGGAAAATACCTATTTTGTATGTGGCAAATACCTACTTTGTAATTTCATGTACAAGTTGAGGTTGATTACATAAGATTCAGTAATCTGTATCACTCTTCCGTAAATGAAATTTATTTTGTTTTTATTTGGTAAATTTACCGTATTTGTAAGAATCTGTGTAGCGGAAAATGAAGAAGAATTAGATGCCCTGAATGCTGATTTAAGATGAAGAGACTTCGCTTTCTATGTTAAAACATTGCCTTGAATTAATACATCTTATTAAGTTGTAAGACTGATCTTCTTGTTCTTCTTTTGTTTTTTTTAACTTTAACTATATGCTCAGAATTCGAAATTTGGATCAGACAATTACTTAAGTTCTAATTTTTGTTTCGGCTTTAATGTTGAGTTTTCAAGGTGGCCTTATTTCGAAAGTTAAAGGATTTTATGTCTGTGTTTGTTAGTCTCAAAGTAAGATACGATCTCTCTTGTAAGTTCCTCTATAGTGTACTTTTTACAAATTATCTCAGGTTTTATGCCAAGTTCTTTAAATGGCTCGGCCGTTATTGGACCAATACACGCGACAATTGTGCTCGAAAAAATTTCCCTATCTTTGCAAAATATAGAGAGAAAATTTCTGGCTGTGGATGAACTTGCGAATGTGATGACATCAATCTTCCCGTCTTTTAACATTTTTCTTATTCCCTCTATTTTTTTCAAGCTAGGCTTTTTAGTTTCGTAAACAACGACTACATGAACCTCCGCACCCATTTGGGCAAGTTCAAGCGGAAGAACTACTCTTGCTTCTTTTGCCCTTGGGATGAGAATCCGTTTTCCCTTTATATCGGTTTCTCTAAAACGCTCCACGATTCCTTCAGCTTTAAAGTCATCCGGAATTATATCTACAGCGAGTCCGAGATTCTCGACTGATTTGGCTGTTTGTTCACCTATGGCTGCGATTTTTATTCCTTTAAGCTCCCTCAGGTCCTTTCTCTTCTTTTTGAATCTTTCAAAGAAAAAGAGGACTCCGTTTACGCTTGTAAAAATTATCCAGTTGTATGTGCCTAGGTTTTCTATCGCTCTATCTAATTCATTCCAACTTTGAGGTGGAATAATTTCAATTGTAGGGAACTCAATGGCTTCCGCTCCCCGTTCTTCTAGGAATTTTACAAACACGCTTGCCTGATTCCTCGATCTTGTAACCAGTACTTTCTTTCCAAAAAGGGGTTTTGTCTCAAACCAATTGATAGTTTCTCTAAGATTTACAACTTCTCCAACAACTATAATTGCCGGAGGTTTTACTTTTTTTGCTTTTGCAATTTTTCCAATATCTCCCAATGTTCCTACAATTGTTTCCTGTTTCGGGAAAGTTCCCCAGGTAGTTATGGCAACTGGAGTTTCGGGCGACTTCCCAAACTCTATGAGTTTTTTCATGTTTTCTTCAATGTTTCTAATTCCCATGAGGAAGACGACCGTCCCGGTTTTGGCCAGAGTTTCCCATGAAAGATTGGATTTCTCTTTTTTGGGATACTCATGTCCTGTGACTACAACGAATGAGGAAGTTAAATCTCTATGGGTGAGAGGGATTCCGGCATAAGCAGGAACGGCAGATGCCGATGTGATTCCCGGCACAATTTCAAAGGGGATTCCTGATTTGGCAAGTTCTTCTGCCTCTTCTCCCCCCCTTCCAAATATAAACGGGTCTCCGCCTTTAAGACGGGCAACAACCTTCCCAATTTTTGCTTTATCAACAAGAAGACGATTTATATCGTCTTGAGGCATCTCCTTATGACCCCTTTGCTTGCCCACGTATATCTTTTCTGCTCTCTCTTTTCCGTATTGAAGGAGGATAGGATTTACAAGATAGTCATAAATTATGACATCGGCTTTCTCCAGGCACTCTTTTCCCTTTATTGTAAAGAGTCCGGGATCGCCTGGACCAGCACCGATGAGATAAACAATTCCATTTTTGTTCATTAGATTACTAAAAGAAAACCGAAGCGCTCTGCATTGTCAAGAAATATGCTTATTTATCTTAAGCCCTACTCACACGGAACATTGGCTGGCGCTCCTTGTCCAGTTTGGGCAGCACACCTTGCCACATCCGCACAGCTTATCTTCTGGTGCTTTAAAGAAGGATCCATATACTGAAATTTTTCAATACCAACTGGGATGTTGAGGCATACGTCTGGCTTAAAACCATCTTTACTTTCACGGGCAGTATAGTTTCCACCGGCGCATGATGAAAGAAATATTAAACCTGCTATAACAATTATTTTTCTCATCAAAGGTAATCTCCCCATTTTGCCTTTAAATCTAATGACTACGGCTTTATTTTATAATAGTATAGCACAGGGTAATCCATCATTGTTTTGTTATTTCAGGCAAGCATGTAGTAGGCGTTTCAACCAAGGATTTGTAGGAAACTCATATATGTATTCCCTACAGTCATCTAGACCACATCTAGAATGGCGACCTATCCCAAATGTTTGCTACAAGGTTTAATTTTCAAAAAATCTATTTACACGGTTAGAGATTGCAAAATAGATTGGAGAAGGTTTTTAGAAACTAGCAAATAATTTTGCTGCTATCAAGCATTCTTATTCTGAATCCCTTTTGTTCCGATCTTTTCTTTATCTCTTCGGTCTACTATTTTTTCATTAGGAACCAAAAAGGCTGAAAGGAATGCCAGTATCGCAATAACAAACCCTGTTATAAAGACATAGTGAAGGGAATGAGCAAGCACTCCCTTAAGAAGATAAAGAACTTCGGGAGACAGATTCTCCCTTACTGCAGGGTTTACAATTAAGTCGGGGTTTTTAAGATAATCTGCTGATAGAGTATCTTTAGGTAGGGAATTGAAACCACTGTGCATGTATGCGCTCATCACAACACCCATTATGCTTACGCCTACTGTCCCTCCAAGTAACCGAAAAAATTGAGTGGCGGAAGTTGCAATTCCAAGATGATTACTTGAGACTGAATTTTGAACGGCAAGAACCAGTGGAACAAAGATCATGCCCATTCCGCACCCAAGAAATATCATGTTTCTGATAGCGTCGCCCTGGGTGGCATTTTCATTCGTCTGGGCAAGAAGAAAAAACCCAACTGTCACAAGCAGGGTACCGACAAATATAAGTGGACGGTAACCCAAGCGAAGCATGAGTTTTCCAGAGATGCTTGAAAAAAAAACCCAGGTAAGTAAAAGCGGTGCAAGTATGGTTCCTGCCCTTGTCGCTGTCGTTCCAATTACTCCCTGGATAAATAGTGGAATGAAAGAGATTGCCCCAAACATTGCCATGCCTATAAGGAAGCCGGTTATGGCGGAGGTTTTGAAGAAGCGATTTGAGAATAGGTCAAGAGGAAGTATTGGGTCCTTAGCTCTCTTTTCGGTAATTAAAAAAAACCAGAAAATAGGGAGACAGGACCCGAGCATCAGGACGGCCGTAGCGGACCTCCAGCTATTTTCTTTGCCAATCTCCGTAAGCCCAAGGAGCGTTAGAGTAATAATAGAGGCAAGGAGAATGGCTCCTCTATAATCGAGATATACTTTCTTGTTCCTATTCGGTTCTTTCAGTTGAAACCCTACTACCAGGGCGGCTATAAGACCGAAGGGAATGTTCAGATAAAATACCCATCGCCATGAGAAGTGATCCGTGATGAATCCTCCTAAAAGGGGACCTACTATGCTAGAAAATCCCCATACACCCCCAAAGAGTCCCTGGATCCTTGCTCTCTCTTTGAGCGAGAATATTTCTCCTATGATTATCATTCCTAGGGTGATGAGAGCACCGCCGCCGAATCCCTGAATCCCTCGAAAAATAATTAGCTCAAGCATAGATTGTGATTGACCAGAGAGGGCAGACCCTAGAAGGAAAATCGTAATGCCGAGAACGTAGAACCTTCGCCTCCCATAAAGGTCGGATAGTTTTCCCCATAAAGGAAGCGATACCGTAGAGGTAAGAAAATAAGCGGAAAATACCCAGCTATAGATGCTTAGACCCCCGAGGCTTGATACAACCGTGGGCATCGCGGTGCTTACCGCCGTTGCTTCAAGAGCGCTAAGGAACATTCCTACCATTACCCCGATCGTAACTAACACCCGTCCCGTATGGGAAAGCTTTAATGGTATTACAGTTAGTCCGGTGGAAATATCAGGTGTATTGCCATAGAGAATTTCATTTTCGGTTATTTTTCTCTGAGCTTCTTTTCCATTCATTCTGATTTCCAGTATTGTAGTTGAGTTGAATTAAGCACACCCACAATCGGATCGGGTTGACTTAAGGTTCTTGAATGAATTATTATACTCAAATCCTTGGTTAATAAAATTCGTAACCTTTTTCTTGCGTAGTAGTTATTTATTATAGAATCTAAACGGAATGCAGATGGAAAGCGACATTGAGCTTATGATGAGGGCTAAGTCGGGGGATGACTCTGCTTTTACTGATCTTATGAGAAGGCACTATAAGGGATTGGTGAATTACATATACAGATTTACAAATAATAGGGAAACTTCAGAAGACCTTGCCCAGGAGGTTTTCCTAAGGGTTTATCGCTCGGTGAAGACTTATAAGCCTCAAGCAAAGTTTTCGACTTGGCTTTATAAGATCGCTACCAATTTGTGTCTTACTAACGTTAAAGCTAAAGGGAGAGAACAAAACGTTAGTTTGGATGAGATGCAAGAGAACACAGGAGATTTTAAGGATTCAAAGTCGGAAAATGCCGATCATGTTATTTATAGAAAGCAAATCAAAGATGCCATTTTTAAAGCTCTGGAATCCTTGCCGGAGAAAGAGAGAGTCTCAATTATCCTGTGTAAGTATGAGGAGCTACCCTACGAGGAGGTTGCCGAGGTTCTAGGTTGCACAGTCGGAGCGGTTAAGACCCATGTGTATAGGGGTAGGATGAGATTAATTGAAAAGTTAAAACCGTATTTAAAAGGGGAGGAAGATCATGAACTGTAAGGAACTCAAAGAATTAATCCTTGAATATACGGCGGGGAATCTGGATCAAAGTGAAAAGCTTAGAGTTGAGTCACATCTTAAAGAATGCAAAGAGTGCTACCTGTTTTTTGGGCAGTCTAATCAGGTATGGGACCTGCTGGATGAATGGGACATTATTGAGCCTAAGGAGGATATTGTAACTAACTTCTGGGAAAGGGTTTCAGAGGAAGAAATAAGGGGAAAAGGGATATTTGATTTTTTTAAGAATTTGAAGCTCAACTGGTCTTTTGGGGTTGCCCTGGCTGTAATTATGATTATAAGTGTTATATCATTTAATATCTTTGAATTTAAACGAACTAAAGTCGTCTTTACTGAGAACGATAAAGCTGATGAGGAGCTTTTAATCGAACTCGACAGGGCCGTCTCAAGAAAGACAGCAAGAGGGCTCGATATTTACGGGCCTTGGGAAGATGAAATTGAAGAGAATGACAAGGGAGGATAGTAGAAATTGAAAAAATCGTTGATTTTATTCTCTATGATGATTTTTGTACTCTCTATTATACCAAACGCCTTTTCAGGAGGGGGGCAGATTAAGTGGTGGAAGAACCCTAACATAGTGGCGGAATTAAACCTCACCAACAATCAAGCGAATCGCATAGAAAACATATTCTCTTCCTATAAGGGAAATATAATGTCACTCAATTCTCAGCTTATGGAAAAAGAGAAGCAATTGAGGAAGTTGATTAGAAACCCAAATGCGACTCAGGATGAGGTCTTGAAGTTAACCGACGAAGTCGAAAATCTTAAGGGAGAATTGAGAAGGCTTGAAGTGAAAATGTTTCTTGAAATAAGAGAAGTACTTACTGCGGAGCAAAGGGACAAGCTTCACCAGATTAAAGAAAGATATAGGAAATAACCGCCTACCACTGGGTGACCGACTAATTGCCTGTGGAATTTATTGCATTAATTTTTTGAGCACATTTTTTAGAACGGCAACAAAACTAAGAGCTTGAGTCAGCCGACCTTTACTGGCAAAACTTAGCAATCTTAAAGTAAAAGAGACTTATACCATTTCCAATTGAAAAGTTATGATGTCACCCTGAGCCCTTCGTTTCACTCAAGGGTAAACTCCGCGAAGGGTCTCGGTTGTCATGCTGAACGTAGTGAAGCATCCCATCATCCATAGATGCTTCGCTTCGCTCAGCATGAAAGATGAATACTTCCTTACTGGAAATGGTGTAATACGTGTCATCCTTCTCTGATCAGGGTTTTCTTTCAGCATATAACTATTTCTAATAACTGAAATTTTCTAGCTTATCGTGGCTCTGAAAATGTGATAAAATCTGAACAAAGATTCTAATTGGGTGGAGGGGAAATAATGGGGTTAGCTTTGATGGTAGCTGTTTCTTCTACTTTCTTCCGTGAAGGGATTCGCAAAATCTTAGAGTCCGAAAAGGACATCGAGATTATAGCCGAGGCCTCTACTCATCAAGAGATTATTACACTTCTCGAGCAAAAGAAACCCGATGTTTTGTTTATTGATTCAGGCATCCCTAACCTGGATATTGTCAAAATCCTGGAATACATTGAGGAAAAAAGTACTGGGACAAAGGTACTTCTATTGCTACATACACTGAGTGAAGAAGCCATTATAAATGCCCTCTCCTTAGGTGTTTGGGGATACTTAACAGACACATCTTGCACGGGTCATTTTATTCAGGCGGTCAGGGCAGTCAGCAAGGGTGAAATGTGGGCAGAAAGAAGGATAATCACAAAAGCCTTCGCTCGACTGTTGCCTCAAACAAAAGCAAAGCCAGTGCTTATAAAACCCAAGCTTACCAAAAGGAAAGAAGAGATTATACGACTTATTCTTCAAGGCAATAGCAACAAGCAAATTTCTAAAAAGCTCTTGATAAGTGAGAAAACAGTTAAGGCTCATTTGACGAACATATTTCACGAGCTTGGTCTCAGCAATAGGCTTAACCTTGCCCTTGACTTCCTCAGTGAGAGTAATTCCTAATCCAGTCCTAAGACTATAGTACGCCAAAAGTCCGATTGATTTTAGTTTTAAAAAGTCCTAAGATCTAACAAAGACATAAAAATATATCTCTCAGAGACGAGAAGAAAATGGGGTAGATCTATTTATTCGAAACCAAATCGGGGTTTTTACTACTGCTCTCCAGTATTTCTACAATCATATCTCGCTCACAACAAATACAGGAACAAGAAAAATAAGAAGTGGGCTTTTAATTAAGCTCGTTTTATTTTTTAAAATTTTTTTCGGGATCATTGCTGTCCAAAATAATTAGAATTCAAGAAATTCATCCTTATAAAACAAGGCTTTTAGACGGATAAAAGCTCTTTTTCAAAACCAGGTTACCCCTCTTTTGTATGTTTACTCTGCACATGCTGTCCAAATCACACCCCCTTAAAAGAAAGTTGTTCAGCATCAGGCACTATAGG
>JACPIY010000059.1 GCA_016187835.1 Deltaproteobacteria bacterium
GGAAACGATATACTGAGAGGATGGGACGGTAATGATAACCTCGACGGAGGACCTGGTACAGATAACCTAATCGCTGGTGCTGGTTTTGACATATGCACCAATGGAGAAACCGAGACGGGCTGTGAATCTTCTTCATCTTCTTCGTCCTTCTCTTCTCCTCCATTTACTAATCATAAATAGATTAACAACTAAAAAACCAAGGGACAGGCGTTCTCAGCCTTTCCCTTTTCCGTTCTCATTTTTAACTTCAACTTTTAGATACTATCCAAAGCACTTTCATGAAGCTTTTTCAATAGAGTAAACATTTCACATTGAGATTTGATTCATTAACGAGAGTCCACCCAAGAGCCGTATTAGTAGGGAACGCACATATGCGTTCCCTACCTTCTCTCGGGGAATTACATCAAACTTGCGTTGATATATATGAATATCCTGTTTACAAGAAAGCAAACCAAAAGGTAATATAATAAAGCTCTTTGTCTTTGGCATACCAAAACAAGAGTGAGAAAAAGGAAAACAATGACTTCTCATCCAAAAGTAGCAATAGTAGTGCTCAATTGGAATAAGCAAGATTATGTTCTTAGTCTCTTAGATTCACTCCAAAATATAGAGTATGACAATTATGAAATTACAGTAGTAGATAACGCTTCCACAGACGGTTCGGTAGAAGCAATAAAAGAACAGTTTCCCGACATAGACATTCTAGTAAACACTAAAAACCTCGGTTGCGGGGGGGGATTAAATACTGGCATGAAGCACATAGTAGAGAAAGGAGAATACAAGTATATATGGCTCCTGGATAATGATGCCGAGATAGAAAACAATACCCTTCGGGAATTGATGAAGGTTATGGAAAGCGACGAAAAAATTGGAATTAGTGGTTGTGCCCTCTACGACTATCATAATAAAAACTTTCTTGTTGATTGCGGATCTTTCGTAAATAGGAAGGCTCAGTCAAAGGGTTTTTCAGGAGAAAACGTTGTATTGCCAAATGATCCTTTTGAGGTTGATTTTGTCATAAGCGCCTCGGCGGTAGTGAGAACTCAAGCAGTGAAAGAAGTCAATTTTATTGATCAAAGATACTTCTTTGAGTGGGATGATATAGATTTTTGTATTAGTTTAAAGGAAAAGGGTTATAAGGCAGTTTCTGTTCCTTCAGCAAAGGTTTATCATAAACCTTTTTTACCTGGAGAGAGATCTTGGAATCCTTATTATGTATTCAGAAATAGGGCATTATTCATCAGTAAGCACCTAGGTTTTTGGGAAAGGATAAAAGCCTTTTACCCGGTTGCAAGAGAAATGGCCAAAATATTCGCATACTCTTATCTACAAAATAGAAAAGGTAATGCAAATAAAATAAAATTTGCTTTTAGAGACTTCATTAAAAATAGATGGGGTGAACGGGAATTCGCAACTGAAAAAAATTCTAATCAAGGAATAACCTTAACACAATTACGAAACAGAATTAATAATAAGAAAATTAAACTGATAATTTTCCCCACTGGCAACAGGGATGATATAAACGAATTGCTTTCGGATTTATCTCAAATTAGAAGAGATTCTAGACAAAATTTGAAAGTTTATCTATTCCTACAAGAAAAAAGAATCCCGCTTATAAAAGTGGATTTAGCCGATAAAGTCATTCCTGAGAGTTTTTCAAATACTAAATTCCCAGTTATGAAACGACTTTCTAGTCTTGTAAAAATCTTATTTTATAAATTTGACATTGCCATAGACACAGCAACACATGAAACTCTGCTATATTACTATGCAACTTCGGAAGTATACAAATGGAATAGTAAGACAAATCTATTCTATAGTACTGATGAAAATATTTATAAAATCTGGAAATTACCCTTGGCTTTTATTTTAGGTGAGTTTGGGGCTTTTTTGATTTTTCCCCTTGTTTTTATCAAAAGCTTTAGCTATAAGATAAAGACTTATTAGAATGGAACGCTTTCCCAATTTCTTCATTGTCGGTGCAGCCAAATCAGGAACAACGTCACTTTATCATTATCTCAACCAACATCCGGAGATTTATATGAGCCCATTGAAAGAACCAAAATATTTTTCCTCATCCGTGGTTAGGTTTCCACACAGCGGTCCAGGTGATATAGAGGTTGACAAAAGGGTTATAAAAACATGGAATAATTACGTAGAACTTTTTAGCAGTGTCTCAGGAGAAAAACGTATTGGCGAGGCCTCTCCCGACAACCTTTATTTTTATGAACATGTTGCGCCATTAATAAAACAAACCAACCCCGGAGCAAAGATAATTATAATTTTAAGAAACCCAACAGAAAGGGCGTTCTCCGCGTATACTCACCTTGTAAAATACGGACGAGAAACTCTGAGTTTTGAAGAAGCACTGGAAATCGAGGAACAGAGGAAAAAAGACAACTATGAGTTCATATGGTTTTATAAAGACGTCGGTTTCTACTACTCTCAGGTTAAAAGATATCTTAACACTTTTGGAGAAAAGAACATAAGAGTCTATTTATACGATGATTTTATTAAAAACCCGTCTGGACTTATAAGAGACATTTACGAGTTTCTTGAAGTAAATGCAAATTGTTTCCCGGATATGTCGACTAAGCACAATGTCTCTCTGATACCTAAAAATAGGCTTCTACAAAATTTTCTCTCGGAATACGATCATACTTTAAAAAAAGTGTTTCGCCCTTTGTTTTTGAATACTATAGGTAAAGAGAATACGGAAGGATTGGTTAATTTATTCAAGAATAAGAATTTAAAAAGAGAAAGCATCATGCCAAAGACAAAGCGATACTTAATTAAACTCTATAGAGATGATATTCTAGGTTTAAAAGACTTGATAAAGAGAGACCTCTCGAATTGGCTTGAATGAGGACAGTGACTTCTGGGGATTTATTTTGATTCCGAGTCCGGGTTTCTTTGAGAGCAAAATATATGAAAGTAAAATTGCCGAATTTCTTAATTGTTGGAACTGCTAAAAGTGGAACAACTTCGATTTATCAATACTTGAAACAACACCCGGAAATATATGTACCAGCAAACAAAGAACCTCGGTTTTTTGTATCCTCAGAATTTAAAGAGATTAACCCTAATGATCCTTTTTACAAATATATAAACAACACCACAACATTCACCTTCGAAGACTACGAAAGATTGTTTGACAGTGTTGACAAAGAGAAAGCTATAGGTGAGGCCAGCGTTCAATATCTTTATTTTTATAACGCTGCAATTCCCCAAATAAAAAAATATTTGGGAAATATAAAGATAATAATGATTTTAAGAAACCCCGTCGAAAGAGCCTTCTCCGCTTATAGTCATTACTCGGCAGTCAAAGCTGAGGTTTTATCCTTTGAACAATGCCTAGACATAGAACAAGAAAGAAGAAAAAACAACTGGGCTATGGCACGCTTTTATAAAGATTTGGGTTTTTACTACAAACAAGTGTACTCGTATACTAAGAACTTTAGTCAAGTGAAGGTTTACTTGTACGATGATTTAAAGAAGAACTCTTCAGTTGTAGTAAGAGACCTATACGAATTTTTAGAGGTTGATCCTTCTTTCGTACCTTATAACATAAACATTAAATATAACGTATCGGGCGTTCCCCAAATTGAAGCACTACAATCCTTCTTTTCAAGATACGATCATCCTTTAAAAAAGCTACTTCGGCCATTCCTTCTTAATACAATCGGTAAAGAAAATACCGAGAATTTGGTTAATCATTTTAAGAACAAAAATTTAAGAAAAGAAAAAATAAAACCTGAGACAAAAAAATATTTAATTGAAATCTACAGGGATGATATTCTTATGCTAGGGAAGTTAATAAAACGGGATCTTTCAGCATGGCTCAAATAAGAAACACAATTTCGATAGGTAGAACAATGCTTCATAAACCAAAAGTAGCTATAGTGATAGTTAACTGGAATAAGAAGGATTATTTACTCAACCTTCTAAATTCTTTAAGGAATATAGATTATGAAAATTATGAAATTATAGTTGTTGATAACGCTTCTACGGATGGCTCATCAGAAGCGATAAGACATCAATTCCCTAATATACATACCATAGTAAACCCTCAGAATATCGGTGGAACCGGTGGATTCAATACCGGGATGAGATATGCATTGCAGAAAGGAGGTTATAAATACATATGGCTTTTAGATAATGACGTCCAGGTGGAGAATAACACCCTTAACGAATTGATAATAGCTATGGAAAATGACCGGAGAATAGGAATAGCAGGATCGAGAATAGTAGACACCGAAAGAAGAGATATCACAGTTGAAGCGGGAGCCTTTATAAGATGGGATACAATCGACGTTAGGCCTTTATTTAGAAACAAAAAAAGCCTTGATGTAGAAAATGAAATTGAGGATGTTGACTATGTCGCTGTTTGCTCGGCTTTGATTAAGATTAGTGCTCTAGATAATGTAGGCCTTATGGATGAAAGGTTTTTTTTCTTCTGGGACGACATGGATTGGGGGCTTCAATTCAAGGAGAATGGTTATCGGGTTGTTGCGGTTTTAAATTCAATCGTTTACCACCCCACCTTTACAGAAAAGAGAAGTCCGTTAGTAGACCTCTACTATGGTACTCGAAACGCCCTATTGACATATGCAAAGCATACAAATCCTCTAAAAAGGATTCCAATCTTTTTTAACTATATGAATTGGCGTTCCAAAAGCCTTATTTTTTGGGGTATAAGCGGGAGAAGGGATTTAATGATGATGGGAGCTAATGGAATTTGTGATTTTATAATGGGCAAATGGGGCGGCAAAGTGTTAGACACTGTGCCCCAAAAGACATATGACATGCCAAGTGAGTTACCGAAAGAAGCCAAAAAAATTCTAATTCTAAATAGTGGATACAGAACTGAAATTTTTGCAGCTTTAACTCAATTAAAACATTTTTCCCCAAATGCTGATTTTACATTACTCATGTATGATGACAGGTTAGATATCTATAACAATACTTTTAAGCTCATAATTAAGATAAATTCTAAAAAACAACACAAGCTGATCCATAGTCTTGCGATTTTTTTTAAAATTCTGTTCAAAAACTATGATTTTGCAGTAAACTCAAAGGACCCGTCCCCTTTCTCGTTTGCAGTAAAGAAAGCCTACGACTTTAATTACTCCACAAAAGAATTTATAGAAAGTAAAAATGATCTAAAAAATATCTGGAAGCTCATCCTTTCAAGTGTTCTAGGTGAACTCGTAGGAATACTGTTGTTACCAGTTATATATATTAGTAGCCTTAGACACGGTAAAGCATAACACAACAATGGATGTGAAACTGCCAAATTTTCTAATCGTTGGAGCCATGAGAAGTGGTACAACTTCGCTTTGGCGTTATTTAAAACAGCACCCACAAATTTATATGCCGAGCGTGAAAGAGCCACGTTTTTTAGCATCTTCTATTTTTCTCAAGTTAGGAGATGAGTTTTATCGTTTTCAGCGCGTATGTAAATCTGATCCAACCTGCACCTTTGAAGATTACATTGAACTATTTAGAAATGCTAAAGATGAAAGTGCAATCGGTGAGGCAAGTCCGCATTATCTCTATCCGCACCGTTCAACAATTCCAACAATAAAACATTATTTAGGGGATGTGAAAATAATAATTATTTTAAGAAATCCGGCTGATAGAGCGTTTTCCGCTTATAAACACGCCTTATTAATAAGTAATAAAAAATCACCCTTTAAGGAACAATTACCATTTGAAAAATGTCTTGAAATAGAGGAAGAAAGAAGAAAGAGCGAAGTCTGGCCAATGATGAATTTCTATAAAGACCTAGGATTTTATTACAGACAAGTAAAAGCCTATATGGAAAACTTCAGTCGAGTGAAGGTATGTCTTTATGATGACCTAAACATGGATGCTTTAGGATTAATACAGGACGTTTATAAATTCCTGGAAGTAGATTCCTCATTCACCCCCGAAATAGGTGTCAAGCACAATATATCACCCCCTATGAACAAGGTCCTAAGAGAATTTCTCTTAGATTATGATCATTTCTTAAAAAAACTCCTTCGCCCCATTTTGCTAAATTCAATAGGCATAAATAACACCGAGAAGCTAGTTAACCTTTTTAAGAACGTAGACCAAATAAAGATGAGACCAGAGACAAGAAGATATTTAATCGATCTTTATAGAGATGATATATTAAAGTTGCAGGATTTAATACAGCGTGACCTATCAAGTTGGTTAAAATAATAATAAGGCAGGGTTATTATATTTTCCCAATCGCAGCGCCTACAAAAAACCCGTCTTTTATAGACTCTGCTATGCCCTGAAAAATCCAACGTCCATAACGGCCAACCTGAAATATGCTTTGTTCTTCTAATAATTTCAAAGTTCTTTCCCGCCAATTAGAATTAGGCCAGGACCAGGTGTAAGCAACATCAATCCAAGTAGGATCTACCGTCTCCGCTTCCTCAATGAATTTCCATGACTGCAATTCTTTAACTACCGTTTTAGAATATAAAGCTATTTCCTCATCAGACGGTTTTTCTCCACCTCGATACGCCCTTTCTGCATAAATACTAACGCGGTCGTTCTCTTTTTGTGAAGATTCGGGAAGAAAGGAAACATCAACGTTACTATAAAAGCCAACTCGATGAAAGCCGGAGTTGCTGTCGGGAATATACAACCAGTGTTCGCCAGGACACTTGCTTCCACGCTTTGCTCCTATATTTAGCACAAGCACTGAAGTACAACAATCCGGCTCACAGTCTATCTCGAGAGCTGCTATCTCCATGATTCTGTTGAGCGGTAGAGTTGAAATCAAGTTATCATACTTTGCACAAGAGCCATTTTGGAATGAAATCTCTTTTTGAGTCAGATTAATTCTTGCCACTTTTTTTTCATAATTAACATTACAACGTTCTGCCATACGCCCGGCAAGAGTATTTAAACCTTCTTTGGGGTAAATATATATCACATTGTATCCAACTGCCGGAGGGGTTTTATTAAAAGCCCCCTGAATTACAATGGATTGATTCACCGGTGACTTATAAGCGTCCTGGGGAGCTATACGAGTCCAAAGGCCAGCCGTGTACTTTTCATGGAATGGAGCGAAAAAAAGTTGCGTCAGGGTTTGACCGAAGCTCTGTTCCAACCAATCTGACATGGTTTTAGGATTTCCCTTTGGAGCAACCATTATCTCATCAAGCGCTTTTTTGGCAATTTCTTTATCAAGATAACCCAGATGGTTTTGTATTGGATAAGGAACATAAAGGTCCTGCTTGCTGAAGAATACCGCCGAGCGACGCTTGTAGGATTTTACCGGCGCAAGAGATCGAATGAAATGTAGAACAGTCGGGTCCCCGCCAAAAATCCAATGTCCTCCTCCAATTTCAAATCGGTAGGCTTCTTTATCATCAGGAGAAGAGTATATTCGCCTCGATTGTCCGGGAAAAAGGTAATAGGATGAACAAATCCCTCCGGGAATACTCTGAGATTCATATACAGGCAACCCAGATACCCAGCCCGCAGAAAGACCGGTCATACCGGCACCCAGAATAAGGCCCTTTGAATGTTTCATTATAAAAGTATCCCCTACTGCAACGTGTGCTGTTTTTACACTTTAAATCCATTCCTACACATTCTACCAAATACTTAGACAATGACAATCAAACCCTAGCGAGAATATTCCCCCAGTCATCCACTCCGCATCTAAAATCTGGAGGAAGGAAGAGAGTAGACGTGTTCTCTAAAATTATCGCGGGTCCTGAAAAAGTAAATCCGGGGAAGAAATCATCCCTTCTATAGGAGCTTATCTTAATCTTCTTGTTATGAAAAAATAGCTTTTGCCTGAGAGATTCAACATCCCGCTTGGCTTTATTTAATCGAGGAAGGTCGAGTTTTACCTTTGGCACCGTAGCCCTAATCCTTAAAGTTACAATTTCTACGTCACTCTCCCTTTTGATATAGCCGTACATCTTTTTATGAGTTCTATGAAAATCCTCAACAAAATTCTTGCTGTAGGAAATCGTAATTTCATGAGATTGTCTTTTATATCGCACATCCAGAAAGTATTTGAATTTAACTTCTTCCCCGGGGAAATCTTTATGTGCCCTCTCCTCTAAAATTCTAAAACCCCTTTGAATAGACCCCAAATTAGCCTTCCTTCCCGCCAAAAAAGTCGTAACACTGTAGTCCTTGAATGAGTCGGCCATAAGCATTCCCAGGGCAGAAAGGACACCGGGGTCTCTTGGAAAAATCACGGTCTTGATCCCCAATCCAAGTGCAAGTTCACACGCATGAAGCCCACCAGCCCCCCCAAAAGAAAGAAGAGCAAAATCCCGCGGGTCAAAACCCCTGCCGATTGAAATGACTCTCAGTGCTCTTTCCATATTTGCATTCGCAACTTTTATTATTCCTTCAGCAAGTTGAATAAGAGAGAGTTTCATTTTATCTGCCAACCTACAGAGAGCAATTTTAGATTGGTCCGGGAAGAGCTTCATTCGTCCTCCGAGAAACCAGTCTGGATTTATTCTTCCAACCGCAAGGTTTGCATCCGTTACAGTCGCATCAATGCCCCTTCCATAACACGCGGGCCCCGGATCTGCCCCCGCACTAAGAGGTCCCACTTTTAGAGCGCCTCCAGAGTCAATATGTGCGATTGACCCGCCACCTGCACCAATGCTAATGACATCAATCATAGGAATCTTTATCGGGATGTTATCAATAATCGTTTCTGTGGTAAATCTAAGCGTTCCGTCACAAAGAGCGACATCCGTCGAGGTACCGCCCATATCGTAGGTAATTACTTTATCGTGTCCGATTGCCTCGGCAATCTTAAATGCACCGACTACACCTCCCGCAGGCCCTGAGAGAAGAATCCTCACCGGTTCTTCACCAGCCTGATTGGGGGAGATAACACCACCACTTGATTGCATAACTGACACTCTACACTCAGTTAAATTCTTATAAAGCTCACTCATGTAAGATTTGACTTTTGGAAGCAGATATGAATTCGTCACAACTGTAGAAGTTCTTTCATACTCTCTAAATTCGGGAAGGATTTTTGACGAAGTTGAAACAGCTACCCCAATAGGGGGCAGAAGGTTTTCTACTTTTTCCTCATTCTTAGGGTTTGCATAAGAATGGAGAAAGGAAATAGCAATTCCCTCTACCTTCAGCTTTTTAAGTTTTATATAAAGCCTTTTAACATCCTCTAAGTTAACTTGAGTTAAGATTTTCCCGTCAAAAGAAGTCCTTTCCCGAACCCCGAATCTAAGCTCCCTTTCAACAAGGGGTTTCTGAGGCTCCCAGAAAAGGTCGTAGAGTTTTTCCCTATTTTGTCTCCCTATCTCAATTACATCTTCAAATCCCTTTGTCGTTATAAGAGCTACTCTTGCCCCTTTTCTTTCAAGCAGAGTATTCGTCGCAACTGTTGTTCCATGCACGATTTCAAGGTTTTTAATTTTCCCTCCAAAAATATCACTGAGACCGTTCATGATAGCCTGGGAAGGATCATGGGGACTTGAAAGCACCTTGTGAACACCGATGTGTTTCCCATCAAAAAACACAAAATCGGTAAAAGTACCACCTGTATCTATTCCAACTTGCATCATGAGGAATATCAGTTGCAGTAAGGTTATAGTTATTTTTTAACCTTTACAAACTACCCTTTCCTGAAACCAACTCCATAATTCCTCTTCTTATCATCATAATCCCAATTGCCGCGAGCAGTATACTCATGATCTTGGCGAAAGCCCTTGCCCCGCTTTCTCCAAGAAAAGACAAGATAACATCGGCTTTATAAAGCACAACTCCCAAGATAAGAAGATTTAACCCAAATGCAGTTAGGGTTGATAGGAATCCTTGAGTGTCAACAAGTATGATGAGAGTTGTAAGCACCGCAGGACCAACGATAAGAGGAGTCCCAATTGGAAAAACACCCAATGAATAGTTTAGTTTTTTTTTAACTTCATGATTTTCTTCTCTTAGTAAATCCAGGATGGAAAAAGTAAAAAGCAGAAGCCCCCCCGCAATTGCAAAATCCGCAACACTTATTCCCAGAATCTTAAATATAAATTTCCCTGCAAGAACAAATATAACACCCAGTATGCAGGCAGTAAGTATTGAATCTCTCGCTATCTTTTTCCTTTCGCCACGCTCCAATTCCCTAGTAAGGGAAAGATACATAGGCATAATCCCTATCGGGTCTATAGCAACAAAAAGAGGAATAAAACTGAGTATGAGAGATTGTATCATTTCCTATGGCTGACATGACCAGGAGGATAAATGACCGATACTTTTTCTTCTGCGATCTCCCTTAAAGCAAGAACAACATGTTTATTGTCAACCTCTTCCGAAAGTGGCTGTGCGCCCTTTGCAATCTGCTTTGCCCTTTTCATGGCTGCAATAGCTAGAGCAAACCTGTTTTCGACCTTTTCAAGACAATCTTCAATCGTTACTCTCGCCATTTCTTTTCCACCTCTTCAATTACAAAATTAATGTATTAATATAAGCTAGAAAATGTTAATAGTAAAGCGACTTGGACTCGGATAATATTATTATAACTCGTCATTGCGGGCGCATTCGTTTTCACTCAGAATAAACTCCGCGAAGCAATCAGACACGAGGTGTCATTGCTTCTTCGCACAGTTTATTCTGAGCAAGTCCATGGACTCCTCGCAATGTCGGTTCAAGTGTCTCACTTCTTAAAATTGCACGTTTTAAAAAGTCTATTATTGTGGAGGAAGAACAATGAATTTAAAAGACATAAAATTTGATGAAAAGGGGCTTGTACCTGTAGTTGTTCAGGACGCTGAGAACGGGCAGGTTCTCATGGTGGCCTACGCAAACCAGGAAGCACTAGAAAAAACATTAGAGACAAAGAGAGGTCACTTTTGGAGTAGATCAAGAAATAAGCTCTGGGAAAAGGGTGAAGAATCGGAGAACTTTCAGGAGGTGAAGGACTTTTTCCTCGACTGCGATGGAGATACGGTTCTTATACTAGTCAACCAACGAGGCGTTGCTTGCCATACCGGCAAACGAAGCTGTTTCTTTACCAATGCCAAAGGTGAGAACCAGAGCGCCACATCATTCGGCTTCGGTAGAACGGATAAAACTTTAGAAGAGGTATATCAAGTAATCGAAGATAGAAAGCGGAACCCAAGAGAAGTTTCTTACGTGAGCGGTCTGTTCAGTGAAGGACTGGATAGGATTCTAAAGAAAGTGGGAGAGGAAGCAGGGGAAACAATAATTGCAGCAAAAAACAAGAGCAAAGAAGAGATAATATATGAAGTAGCTGACCTATGGTTCCATACACTGATAACACTTGCCTACTTTGGAATAAGGCCAGAAGACATATACAAGGAGTTTGGGAAGAGGTTAGGGAAATCTAAAGAGTCATATAGACTGAATGAGTCTGAATAAATTTAGTATCTTTTGCATTCTGCATCCTACTCCTCGTGCAATTGCGGTAGGGAACGCATATATGCGTTCCCTACATCGTGACTGCCACACTTAACAGACATACCGGAAGCGGACGGGCTTATGCCCACTCCACTTCCAAACCGCAAATCCAAGTAGGGGCGGTTCGCAAACCACCCCTATCCTCATGCAAATTATCAAATTACCCGTAGAGGTTTGATTAACACAATAACTTTATATTGCGTAAATAGACAGTTATGGGCTAACTAATTTCTATCTTTAGGTTTAACGTATTTACCTATTTTTCTTAGGCCTATCCTTCTCCTCTATGTAATCTCCAATAAAAGTTTTTGACCTTACTTCAGGGGGCAGGTTGGACAGGTCCGGTTTTGGCATGTTCGTGGAAAGATCGTGCGTGTATGCAAAGCTTGAAACGACTCTTTCAACTTGTTTTACCCCGCACCTGGGACACTTGAGATCTTTCTCATCTTCTTTATCAAATATAAGTTCGGAGAACCTATAGCTTCTAATGTTGAAAAATACCTTTTTTGTCCTTTCATCTATGTTTTGCCAGAACCTTTTTTTTATTGAGGTCGGCAACCTCTATAAAATAGATATTGTCATATTTCTCTACCAGGTCAGAAACGATTTCTGAATTTATTTTCTCTCTTAATTTTTTTAACGAATCCTCAACACTTTGCCTGCATGCTATACATTCATACTCATATAAAGGCATTTTGATTTCCCCCTAGTCGTTGAAATATTGATTTAAATGATCATACCCAACCCAGGAACTGGCCATTTCTTCGTCTTTCATTTTTTTATAATCTAAATGATATTGAAGCTCGTCTCCCGGATGGGGAGCTCTTTTATTCTTGTCGTCAAAAATAGCCTTGAACGTCGAATAAACCCTGCGAACCTTGTCGCCTTTACTACAAGAAGGGCAAACCAGATTTTTTTCTTCCTCTTTATTATAAATCAATTCGCTGAACCTAAAGTTTTTCAATTCAAGATAGAGACTCTTATTGTTCTTTACTTTATAACGAAACTTCCTAACGTTGCGCTTCCCTTTTTCACCAAGTGCAAACGCCAGTCTATCTTTTTTATCGTCATAAACCTCAATGTAATAAAATTTCGGATTCTTTTTCATTATCTTCGACGCGTTGGACTTATTAATCTTCTCAACCAGAGAGGATATGTCCGAATTATATTCATCAATACAAGCATCGCATTCATATTCAAATACAGGCATAGCCTTTTCCCCCTAAAATTCAATGTTTAGAATATTAACAAAAATTTCTCATTTGTTCCAGTATTGTACAGGCAATCCCCTGTAATTGCCCGTTACTAGGGCAGACACGGGAGCCTACCCCCCCCCTACAATAATTATCCAGCGGTAAGAGATAATTTACCTCAGGTTTAATGTTTAAGAAACATAGATTCATTAAGAATTTGACAAAGATTAACCAGGGACAATACTAATCTCACATTTATTTGCGGAGGAGACGCCGTGCCAGAGGCTGAGGTTAAGGAGCTAATTATCGAAGAAAAAGATTCAGTCTGCACTCTCACTATAAACAGACCGGAAAAAAGAAATTCTCTAACTTCTAATCTGCTTATCGAGATGGATTCAGAATTAAAAAAAATAAAAAACGGCCAGAAAACAAGGTGTATTGTGATTCGGGGTTCGGGAGATAAGGCTTTTTCTTCAGGTTATGACATATCGGCAATCGGGAAAATAAAAGACGATATGATGAGGGATTATACAGACGACCATCCGCTTATAATCGCATCAAAAGCAATAGAAAACTTCCCCTACCCTGTAATTGCTATGATAAACGGCCATGCCTTTGGTGGGGGACTTGAACTTGCCTTAACATGTGATTTAAGAATAGCAGTGGATAACGCCCTTTTTGGAATGCCTCCGGCAAAACTCGGGGTTATTTACACATACACAGGGATAAGAAAATTCCTTAACCTGATTGGTCTTGGATATACAAAAGAACTTTTTCTCACCGGAAGAAATATTGACGCACAAAGAGCAGAAAAAATTGGTCTTGTAAACTACGTTCTTCCTAAATCTGAGTTAGAGGATTTTACATATAAACTCGCTTCTGAAATCTCCGGAAATGCCCCTCTCTCGATGAGCACAATGAAAGAGATGACAAACTCCTGGCAAAAAAATCAATTAATGAGTAAATACGATGAAGAGTTAGTTAAAGAGATGATTTTAAAAGTGCAGGAAAGTGATGATTACAAAGAGGGTCAGAAGGCTTTTGCTGAAAAGAGAAAGCCAAAGTTTCAGGGAAGGTAGAAAAATAAATTCCAAATAACAAATCTCAAATTACAAACAAATTCAAAGACCAAAATGGTAAATTCAAAACGGTATGACTTGGAGGAACGGACATTCAAGTTTGCTAAGGAAGTTGTCCAGTTTGTGAAAACCATCCCAAGAACCTTAGCTAATAATGAAATAGCTAAACAGGTTATTCGGTCTTCAGGGTCTATAGGAGCAAACTATATTGAGGCAAATGAAGCCTTAAGCAGAAAAGATTTTATAATGAGGATCAAGATTTGCCGTAAAGAAGCAAAAGAAAGCACCTATTGGTTGAAACTCATCGAGGTGAAAACTGAGGAGGAGGAAAGGAAGAGAAAATCGCTGATTGATGAAGCGACACAGCTTATGAAAATCTTTAACGCAATAGTAGAAAAACCAAATTAAATTTAAAATCTTTCCAGAATTCATTTGGTACTTGGAGTTTGAGACTTGGAATTTGTTTGTGATTTGGAGCTTGGAATTTGGAGCTTATTTGCTCTGCTTCATTCCAAACTTCTCCCAATGAAACACTTCATCAGGCGATTTCCTTACCTTTTTCCTTTTTACCGTAAATTCCTCTGGGTATCCGAATGGGAGAATCGTAAGAACGTGAAGATTTCTTGGGATATTTAACTTTTCTTTTACCTTCTCGATTGCCCCGATCCAACAACACCCAATCCCCTCATTCCATGCAGCAAGAGCCATATTCTGGACAGCCCTTGCTCCATCTATTTCATGCCATTTATTCACCGGATCGGTAACAACAACTACGGCAAAAGGGGCTTGAACAACGAATCTCCCACTCATACAAAATTCGCCGAGTTCCTTGAGAGTCTCTTTATTTTTTATTACGATAAATTGCCAGGGCTGAAGGTTCATAGCACTTGGTGCAAGCCTTCCTGCCTCAATAATTTTTCTTATCACATCATCCGGTACGTCTTTTTTAAGATAACTCCTTATGTCTCTTCTTTTCCTTATGCACTCAAAAGTGTCCATTAATCTACTCCATTAGTTGATAGTTGATAGTCAATAGTTGATAATTTAAAGTCACTGATTTTTAACTACCTACT
Source organism: Deltaproteobacteria bacterium (assembly GCA_016187835.1). Lineage (GTDB taxonomy): Bacteria > Desulfobacterota_D > UBA1144 > Nemesobacterales > CSP1-2 > JACPIY01. The sequence continues at coordinate 14,770 of JACPIY010000059.1, forward strand.
TCCAACTTTCAACTGTTAACTTAACTAAATTAACTCCCATACCCAAACTCCCTTACAAGTTCCCCCCTCTCCGTCCATCTTTCCTTCACTTTTACCCAGAGTTCGAGATAAACCTTTGCGCCGAGGATTCTTTCAATATCAATTCTTGCAAGGCTTCCAATTTGCTTTAGCATTTGTCCCTTTTCTCCAACTATAATCCCTTTGTGATTATTTCTTTCAACGTAGATGAGGGCCGAAATCCTGACCAGGTTTTTCTCAGGAACATCTTGGAAATCCTCAATCACAACCGCGGTTTTATAGGGAATTTCCTCTCGCATGAGGTTGAAAATCTTTTCTCTTATAAGCTCAGCCACAAGAAACCTCTCAGGCTGGTCTGTAATCATATCGTCTGGAAAATACTTTGGACCTTGTGGAAGATAATTTTTAATAGTATTTATTAGGTCATCAATCCCATCGGCTTTAAGAGCGGAAATGGGGATAACCTCTAAAAATTTCCCTTTAAATTCTTGAGACCTTGCAATAATATCCAAGATTCTACTTTTCTTTACAGCATCAATTTTATTTATCACCAATATAGACGGCTTGGGTAAACTATCAATTATAAAACGGTCTCCTTTACCGAATGGATCATCCACTTCAATTATCATTAAAATAACATCAGCCTCTCCAATCGTATTCATTGCGGTCCGAACCATAGCTTTTCCGAGTCCGCCTCTTGCTTTGTGTATCCCCGGAGTATCAAGAAAAACAAGCTGTGAATCAGGAAGGGTTTTTACACCAACTATTCGGTTCCTGGTTGTATTCGGTTTTTCCGAGACCGCTGCAATCTTCTCGCCTACAATCACATTGAGAAGAGTAGATTTCCCCACGTTGGGTCTTCCGACTATTGTAATAAAACCAGAGCGAAAGTTTTTTTCAGTTTTTAGTTCTTGTTCCATTCTACCCTTTATACGTCTTTGATAAATTTAAAAATTTCATCTTCCAATGCATCGTTGGCAACTCTTTCTGAATTCTCTCTATCGAGATGCCATTTTAATGGATTATTTTGGGTATATCCCCTGATTTTGTTAAGTTCATATTCCTTACGGATTATGTGTTCGTAATAATTACGCTGCCAAACGAAATAATTAAATCCCCTATCATGAACTAACCTTGTTGTTTTCGCTTTATAGAACCGAATAATTTTACCCAATGTTTGTTTCGGATTTTGCATTAATACCCATTGGTTTTGATCGTTTGTTGCGGTCGGATGATTGGTTGTAGGGGTTTGATTAATCAAACCCCTACGAATTACAATAATGCCATGCAAATGATTCGGCATTAGAACAAATTCATCCAAAATTTTGCCAATATGGGATAATTCAACTATTCCATTTCTCACATCACCAAACAAACATTCCCGATCTTGTGTACATATCGTGATGAAATATAATCCTGCCTGTGAATAATCGTACTCTTTCAATCGTATTGATCTTCTATGGTGAACAGCAGGATTGTATTTCATACTAACCTTGCCTTTTTAAGCCTATTCCTAACCAACTCACACATAGCTCAGTATACCTCATTTCGCTCTTCTTCAGTTAAGCCGAGTATATCAATGAAAACTCCATCCAATGCGTTTTTGTTAGGAATTGGACTGGGTTTCTGGGAGCGGATAGGCTTTAAGGAATCAATGCCGAGTTAGGCGAAAACTTGCTTAATCAGCTTTATATATTTTTCGCCAACCTGGTTTATCTCTTCTTCAAACCCAAGTTCAAATATCTTGTCCAACATGAATACAATCCCCACGTAACATTCAAAACTTATCTGTAGTGCCCTAGAGCACCCCCCTGTATTGGACGTACTTTAGGTATTATCTTATTTTCCACGAAGTTAATAAAGTCCCCCTTAATAAATCCTAAAAGCTCTTCAATCTCTACCATTCTCTTTTTTTCTCGAATTCAATACTATACAGTTTTATGCTAATTGAGATTCCTGCAAGTAGTAAATGTCGGAGCAATCCAGAAATTGGTATGAAGGATTAAGAAATGTGGCAAATATAATTCCAAATCCGAAGCCAATATCACGCCCCTAGCCGAGCTCTTGCCATCTGAATCTCTTTTTGCTTCATATCTCTTGACCTGAGCCTTTCCCAGATAAGAAGACTCGTTATTGAGACAAAGACAATCATAGTTCCTACAGCGTTTATCTCAGGAGTCATTCCCCTACGGAGCATTGCCCAAATCTGCATAGGGAGAGTATTATCCCTTCCGGTTAGAAAAATCGTTACGATGATTTCATCGAAGGAAAGAGTAAAAGCAAGAAATGCCGCCCCAAGAAGCGCAGTTTTTATATTAGGTAGAACCACGCTAAAAAACGCCTTCCATCTACTTGCTCCGAGATCCATCGCTGCAAGTACCATTGCTTTATCCATTGATTTTAGACGCGCAAGAACCTCTAAATAAACAACCGGTATGCAGAATGTGATGTGCCCTATTGCCACCGTAACCAGAGAAAGCTTAAACTTCACAAAAGAACAGAAAAGCAGCAAAGCAACCCCTGTAATGACACCAGGAAAAGTTATGGGCCAGGTAGAAACCCTATGGAAAACACCCTTCAATGGAAATATGAATTCATCCATAGCAAGAGCAAGAAGCGTCCCTACAATTAAAGAAAACACTGTAGCCGCAATTCCTACCTTAATGCTGTTAATAACTGCCTGCATCAGGTCCTCGTTATTAAAAAACGCCTGATACCAATGAAAAGTGAATTTTTTAAATGGGAAATAGCTAAACGGAGCTTCGTTGAAGGAAAATATCACCACGATAATAATCGGAGAATAAAGAACGAGAAAAAATAAGAGTACATAGAGCTTCAGTATAAGATCTCCTATACTAAAGGACTTAGTTTTTTCCGTCGGCTTTTCAGTCCTTGATATTTCCTGCATGAGATTTATCTATCTCCCCAAAAAGCAAGCACTAATAACCAAGCTCCAAATACCAAACAAATTCCAAGCACCAAACGTTCTGAATCTTAGATTTTGGACTTGTTTGGAATTTGTGATTTGTGATTTTGAATTTGTATCTTCATTTATATTTCCATCCCGCTATAACGTGCGGCTATTTTTTCACTTACATAGAGTATGAAAGCAACAAGAATTATGAGAACTAGTCCGTTTGCAGCACCGAGGGTCCACTGAAACGCGCTTCCAAAGAGACTCCATACGATATTTCCTATCATAATTCCCTCAGGACCGCCGACCAAAAGGGCAGCTACAAAATCGCCAACACTCAGAGCAAAAACCGACGTTATACCAGCAATAACACCTGGGAGAGTAAGAGGAAAGATCACTCGCCAAAAGGTTGTAAATCTCCCCGCTCCCAAGTCATAAGAAGCCTGGAGAAATTCCTGAGGAATCTTCTCAAGCATTGCATAAACCGGGATAATAAGAAACGCTATAAAAGCCATTGTAAGCACGAGAATCAGTGCAAACTGACTGTAGAGAAGAATACTAAGAGGTTCGTCAATAACTCCAATAAAGAGCAGGAACTGATTTATAACTCCATTTGTACCGAGAACTATCTTCCACGCATATGCCCTTACCAGGTAGCTAATCCAGAGCTGCATGACGACAAAAAGCAAAAGAAGGTTCTTATATCTTTTCATCCTATAGGCAATAAAAAAGGCAACAGGATAACCTAGTAACAGTGCAAATATCGAGACAGTAATACCTATACCAATAGTTTTAAATATAGTCTTATAGTAAAGAGGGGTTGTAAAAATCTTTACGAAGTTCTTAAGTGTAAACTCCTTAATAACCGTTAAGTATTGTGTATCCCAGAACGAGTGGATAAGTAGAACGCTATAGGCAAAGATTTCAAGGACTGTAATCCATAAGATTGGAATAGCAATTAAAATAAAGAACTCTAGTCGTCTTCCCTTCATGCCTTTGTACTGTAGGGGCGGATTGAGCCCGCCCCTACAAAGATTAAACTCACATAACGAGATTATTCAGCCTACTGAGCAGTCTTAAACGCCTGGCGAACCTCATTGTACTCATCTTCATTCTGTACCGGCTCCCACCACATAATCTTTTTTGAAGCCTCAACTATGTAATTCGGATCGTCAATGTGCGTGAACACCTTCTCTTCAGGGGTCATAAGAGCAGCAGCATTAGGATTTACTACAAAGTATGTGGTTACTCTGTGAACAGCCACTTGCCCCTCAGGACTGATGGCGAAATTTATCCATTTCTCAGCCATATCCTTATTTTTGGTTCCTTTTACTACCATCCACTGATCTATCCACCCTGAAGTAGCCGGATCAGGGATGCACTCCGCAACCGGAACACCTTGCTTTTTGAGATCACTGGTTATAAGGGGCCAGGAGATCGAGGCTACAACCTCTTTATTTGCTATCAGGTTTGTAAGCTCACCGGCTGTTGACCAAAATGCTCTTATCTGTGGTCTCCACTCAACAAGAAGCTTCTTTGCCTCTTCGAGCTTCCCTTTATCCATGGAATAAGGATTATAACCGAGAAGGATTCCAGCCTGGTATACAGCGGTATTATCCTCTCCCGGGACAGAAAGTTTCCCTTTGTATTTAGGGTCCTTAAAGATGTCCCAAGAAGGACAACTATCAAAAACATCCGTGCGATAGGTAACGGGGTCAGGTCCCCAGGTGTAGTTTACACCGTAGACATTTCCATCCTTTTTGTTGTACTCCAGATTTCTAAAGAACTCGAATATATCATTGTAATTGGGAATGTTTTTAAGGTTTACCGGCTCAACAAGGTCGGCATCTATCATACGCTTTGGCAGGTTACTTGAAAGAGCAACCAGGTCGTAGGCAGATGCCCCGCCTGCCTTTACCTTTGCAAAAAACTCATCCATACCCCCAACATATGTGCCCTTTACTTCAGCACCGTACTTCTCTTCGAACACCTTTGTGAAGGACTTGTCTGTATAGCCCTCCCAAACGAGCGCGCTTAAAGTGACCTTAGCCGCCTTAGAAGGACTGTCATATAGAAGCCCAACCAAAACCAGAGCTAATGAGAGTAAAGTCACAATCCCCGCTATCCCTTTACTTCTTACTTGTCTCTTCATCACACGTACCTCCTTAATTAAGGATTTTAATTTTTTAAAACTATTGCATCTTCTGTTTTCCAACAGAAATATACAGAATCGCCAATCCCAAAACTTAGAAGAAGTGCATCCCCTCCCCGCGCCTCGGCTTTTACCTCTTGGTCGTTATCTAAAGCTACAATGTAATTAACGATAGCCCCTTCGTAAATAGTTTCGATGAGCTTTCCAGTAACACGGTTTATATCGTTTGCTCCCTCAGTGCCCTTAAATAAAAAGACCCTCTCAGGTCTGATACCAACCGTTATACTTTGGCCTAAAGGGATTTTCCCCTTAGTCTTTACAAGCACCTCACCCAAACGGTCAATCTGCACGATCGCTCTTTCACTTTCCGCCCGAATTACCTTCCCGTCAAGGAAATTCATCTCCCCTATAAATCCCGCGGCAAACCGTGTGGCAGGATTTTCGTAAATTTCCCTTGGCGTCCCGATCTGAACTATTTTTCCCTGGTCCAGAATTAGGATTCTATCGGAAACACTCAGCGCTTCTCCCTGGTCGTGAGTTACATAAATAAAGGTTGCGCCTATTCTTTCATGAAGATTCTTAAGTTCTATAAGAAGGTGTTGTCTAATTTTGAGGTCAAGCGCGCTGAGAGGCTCGTCAAGAAGAAGAACCTTAGGTTCTTTTATCAATGCCCTCCCAAGTGCAACACGCTGTTTCATTCCACCCGAAAGATGGTGAGGCTCACTCTTCTCCCACTCTTCGAGCTTCATAAGCTTTAACATGTTTTGAACCTTTTGTTTTATAACCTCTTTTTTAACACCGTCAACCTTGAGACCGTATGCTATATTGTCAAAGACATTCATGTGGGGGAAAAGTGCATAGTTTTGAAACACAGTGTTTACGTTTTTTCTTTTGTGTGGAGGAATACCATTTATTCTATCACCAAGTATGTAGACATTACCCTGGTCCGGCTCTTCAAAACCACCGATAATTTTTAATATTGTAGTTTTCCCACTTCCTGAAGGTCCGAGAAAGGAAAAAAGCTCACCCTTATTTACCTCAAACGAAACATTATCAAGGGCATAAAAATCTCCATATTTCTTTGTAACATTTTCAAATATGATTGCAGGCTCCTCAGAAGACAAAGATATCGGCTCGCTTTCTCGGTTAAGGTTTGTGTTTTCTTTTATTCCTAAGAAGTTCTCTTGACTCATCTAATAAAACTAAAAAGTCCAAATCTCAAATCACAAATTCCAAACAAGTCCAAAATCCAAAATTCAGAACATTTGGTGCTTGTAATTTGATCATTGGAGCTTGTTTATCCTGAATACCACCCGAGCGGCCCTTCGTTGAGGTTGATGGTAACCTGCTTCAACTGTGTGTATTCTTCGACTGCGTATTTCCCAAGCTCCCTACCAATTCCACTCTGCTTATATCCACCCCAGGGAAGTTGATTGAAACATGGTTGTGATGAATTAACCCAAATGATCCCGGCTCTAAGCTCTTTCACAATTCTGAACGCTCTGTTTATATCTTTCGTAAACACTCCGCCTGCAAGACCGTATCTTGTGGCATTAGCAAGCTCTACCGCTTCTTCTTCATCCGAAAATTTTATAACCGTAAGCACCGGACCAAAGATTTCGTCTTGTACGATTTTCATATTGTTTTTAGCATTAGTGAAGACCGTTGGGGTGACATAAAAACCTTTCTTGAATTTACCCTTTTCCAGTCTCTGCCCACCATATGCGATTTCTGCCCCTTCTTTCTTTCCAAGGTCTATATAGTGCAACACTTTCTTTAACTGTTTTTCCGAAGCAATTGGCCCCATCTCAGTGGCTTCGTCCATTGGGTTTCCAACTCTTACCTTTTTAGCCTTTGTAGAAAGCTCTTCTACAAACCTGTCATGGATTTTATCCTGAACATAAAGCCTCGACGTAGCGGAACAGACTTCTCCCTGATTTACAAAAATCCCAAACTGCACCCACTCCGCCGCAACCGGAAGATCAACATCGTCAAACACAATCATCGGGGATTTGCCGCCGAGTTCAAGAGAGATTTTCTTGACGTTTCCTGAAGCGGCTATCATCAACTGCTTTCCTACTTCAGTGCTCCCGGTAAAAGCAATCTTATCCACGTATTCATTCTTTGCAAGCTCCATTCCGGCGACAGGACCAAGACCGTTTATTACGTTCACGACCCCATCCGGAAATCCTACTTCCTTAATCAATTTACAAAGATCAAGTGCCGTAAGCGGCGTGATTTCCGCTGGCTTTAAAACACAGCAGTTACCCGTGGCAAGAGCTGGGGCAAGCTTCCATGCAGCCATAAGCAGCGGATAGTTCCAGGGAATAATCTGACCCACAACGCCGACAGGTTCTCTGATCACCATCGCAAAAATATTAGGGTCCGGAACAGGAACAATATCCCCGTTTATTTTATCTGCAAGACCTCCGTAGAACTCAAAACAGTCTGCGGCATCGCTTATATCGGCTCTCGCCTCCCTTATGGGCTTTCCGGTGTTTTGAGTTTCAAGCTGAGCGAATTCTTCTGCATGGTCCCTAATCGCACGGGCGAGCGCGAAAAGGAGTTTTCCGCGCTCAACCTGGCTAATTTTCCTCCAGGGACCTTTGTCAAATGCGCGTCTTGCAGCCATTACCGCATTTCTTGTATCTTCTTCGTCGGCAAGAGGGACCTGAGCTATAACTTTTCCATTGGCAGGATTTATAACATCCCAGGTCTCCTTCGTGTGAGAAGAAACCCACTTGCCGTCAACAAACATTTTGTATTTTTTGACTGCCATCGGGATCACCCCCCCTTTTTTAATTGTCGTTATTTTTGTAGGGGCAACCCTTGCGGTTGCCCACATAAAGGGCGGGTGCAAGACCCGCCCCTACATACTGAATTATTTAACCTGAGACCAACAAGCTCATAGGACGATTATAACAATTTCTCATAGTTACTTCTAGGCTTTCCCCCAGGAATTTCATTTATCAACCTTGCCTACGGCATTTTCTAGAATATCCAAACCTCTGTTCAGAAGCTCTTCGGTTATTATCAGAGGAACTAAAAGCCTTATCACATTATCGTATACACCCGCTTTAAGTATCACCAATCCGTTTTTATAAGACTCCTTAATCACCTCTGCTGTTTCTTCCTTTGCGGGCTCTTTTGTAGCCCTATCTCTAACCAGTTCAATGGCTGCCATCGCTCCAAGTCCTCGAGCATCTCCGACGATGTTGTATTCCTCATGCATATTTTTGAGTCTTTCATTTATTATCTTGCCAACCTTGCGGGCATGTTCCATAAACCCCCTCCTTTGAATTATTTCAATTGCCTGGAGTGCAGCAATACATGAAAGCGGGTTTCCTCCAAATGTTCCACCGAGCGACCCGACATCAGAAGCATCTAAGATCTCCGCTCTTCCGGTGACTGCCCCAAGTGGAAGCCCGGCAGCAATCGATTTCCCCATGGTAATTATGTCAGGCTCTAGGTTGTAGTGATTTACGGCGAACATCTCACCTGTTCTACCGAATCCAGTCTGTACCTCATCAACTATGAAGACGATTCCATGCTCTTTGCAAATCTTAGCTATGCCAGGGAGAAACTCAGGTGGGGGTACTATAAATCCGCCCTCACCAGTAACCGGTTCTATAATTACGGCTGCGATCTCCTCCGGATCCATATGAGTTTTAAAAAAGCTCTTGAAATGATCAAGGCTCGCTTCAGCGCAATTCGAGTATTCGCTTCCAAACGAACAACGATATGGATAAGCATAAGGCATACGGTAAACCTCAGGGGCAAAAGGACCGAATCCGAATTTGTAGGGTCGTATCTTGCTTGTGAGGGTCATCCCAATAAGGGTTCTTCCGTGAAACGCATGCTCAAAGGTGACGACGGCCTTTCTTTTCGTATAATACCTTGCGACTTTAATTGCATTTTCCACAGCCTCTGCTCCGCTATTTACGAGTACAGTTTTTTTGGGGAAATTGCCTGGGGTAATCTCAGCGAGCTTTTCGGCAAGACGTACATAAGGCTCGTACATAAACACGTGAAAACAGGTATGGAGATACTTTTCTATCTGCTCTCCAAGAGCCTCAATTATTTCCTTTCTCGAGTGTCCGACGTTAACCGTTGCAAGCCCGCTAGCAAAATCTATAAAGGTATTTCCGTCTACATCTGTTATCAGAGCGTCCTTGGCTCTTTCTATAAAAGATGGAACAACATTAAAAACGCCCCTGGCTACATATTTCTCTCTGCGCTCAATCATCTTTTTTGCTTTCGGTCCGGGGATTTCGGTTTTTAAATTTTCCTTTAGCTCACTCATACTTTCATCTCCTCGATAAAATCTAATGTATGCAATATCTTAGTTCGGATTTTGCATATTACATTTTATACGTCAAAAAATCAACACGTAACGAACTCGGGTTTGGGATTTGTTTCATGAGGGCTTTCTTGCTAATCCGTTTCAGCTTCGCTCTTGTGAGGTTGATGAGTAGGTGGAGGTGAGCGGGAAGTGTTGATCGCGAGAATAGCTCGCTTCCCGCTCCTCTGTAATGGCTCGCCGGCAACGCCTCGGTTACGCCGACCAGTCAAACTTCGGCAACGCGCGGCCGGTTTCGAGAAGACTCTTCAGTCCGCTGAGGATCAACGGCCAGCCGCGTCGGCCGCCTTCGAGGTATTTGTCTTCGATGGGCTCGGGGTGGAACTCGCTCATCGTAAGCCTCACGACGTCGCCCAAGGGGTCAAGCTCGAACGTGACGATCGCCTCCGGCAGATTGTGTCGGTATTCTTCTAGCCACTCGAGATGCCAGGTGACCGAGAGCCGTCGCGGCGGGTCGCACTCGAGCACCTTGCCCTGTCATTCCAGATTGCTTCGAGGTGGAATCCAGAAATTTATGAATAGGAAACGTTACGCTTCGGAGTTCTAAAGAAAAATTTTTTTTCGTATACCACTCTGAAATTTAAACAAAAACAATTTGTGAAACCAACCCACTTCCTTGCTAAATTCGCAGCAAAGGTTAACATTTTTAGGCAGTTATCATAAATAGGACAAGGAGTCGTCTTTATGCTAGAACTTTTGGGAGATTGGAAAAGAACTGACTACTGCGGAAGCCTGGGAATAAAAGACCTGAATCGCGAAGTAATCATCATGGGATGGGTTCAATCGAAGAGGGATCACGGAGGACTGATATTCGTAGATTTAAGGGATCGGGAAGGGATCATCCAGGTTGTTTTTAACCCGCAGCTCAGCAAAGAATCACATGAAAAAGCGGGTCTGCTTAAAGATGAATGGATAGTTGCTGTTAAAGGCAATGTAGCAAGGCGTCCCCCTGAAACTTTAAACCCAAATATTCAAACTGGTGAGGTTGAAGTAATTGCGAATGAGATAAAAATTCTCAACATCGCAAAAGTTCTCCCATTCCCTATCGAGAACGAAATAAATGTAGATGAGCTTCTGAGGATGAAGTACAGGTTTTTAGATTTAAGAAGACCTGAGATGAGAAACAATCTCCTTCTTAGGCATGAGATTGTAAGCGCCACAAGAAATTACTTGAACTCCAATGGATTCATAGAATTAGAAACCCCATACCTTACAAGGTCAACACCCGAAGGAGCAAGGGACTTCCTAGTTCCAAGCAGGCTTAATCCGGGTGAGTTCTACGCCCTTCCACAATCGCCACAGCTTCTTAAGCAAACGCTCATGATTTCCGGGTTTGACCGCTACTATCAGATTGTGCGCTGCTTTCGAGACGAAGACTTAAGAGCTGACCGCCAGCCCGAGTTCACACAGATTGATTTAGAGATGTCATTCGTGAATGAAAATGATGTGATGGAAATAGTCGAAGGAATGCTAAAAGCCATTTTCAATGCGGCAAAAGGAATTGATATCACCACCCCTTTTCCTAGAATGAGATACGATGAGGCTATGCTTAAATACGGGAATGACAAGCCGGATATAAGATTCGGTCTTGAGCTCTCAGATATTACAGGCATATTCCTGGAATCGGGTTTCAAAGTGTTCAGCGATGCTATAAAAAAAGGTGGAATCGTAAAAGCGCTCAATCTTAAGGGAAAGGGCTCGGAGCTCTCCAGAAAAGAAATAGACGACTTAGTGGAACTTGCAAAAACCTTAGGCGCAAAAGGGCTAGCCTGGATAAGGGTTTCCGAGGGCGAATGGCAGTCCCCCATAGCCAAATTTCTCAGTGAAGCCGAAAAAGAGGCATTAAAAGAGACCTTAAAGATCGAGGACGGAGATATTGTATTCTTCGGAGCCGATTCCAGTTACATCGTCAACCTTGTCCTATCAAACCTGAGGCTTCGTCTTGGAGAAAGATTCAACATGCTTGACCATAGCAAATTTGCATTCCTCTGGATTGTTGATTTCCCTCTTCTTGATTTCGATGAAACCGAGAAACGCTACGTTGCCATGCACCACCCTTTCACATCCCCTAAGGAAGAGGATTTGGAAGTCCTTGATATAGCTCCCGAAAAAACTAGGGCAAGGGCTTATGACGTTGTCCTAAACGGCGTCGAAATCGGGGGTGGAAGTATAAGAATCCATAGAAGCGACATTCAGCAAAAGTTATTCGACAAAATCGGACTTGAACCGGAAGAGGCAAGGAAAAAATTCGGATTCCTGCTCGAAGCGCTTGAGTTTGGAGCGCCTCCGCACGGAGGAATTGCTCTTGGGGTAGATCGTCTTGTAATGCTAATTGCAGGCGAAGATTCAATAAGAGACGTGATTGCCTTCCCAAAAACCCAGAAGGGAGTCTGCCCGCTCACCGAAGCTCCTTCACCGGTTGATGCGAAACAGCTTCTTGAACTTCAAATAAGAGTAAATTTAAAAGAAAAGTAGGAGCGCCATCCTTGGCGCAACTCTACGGTTAAGGCTATCCACGCGGAGGACTAAACTCACCAAAAAAACCCTGTCCGGTAATCTTGGTAACTTCTTCATACTTAGTGAGCTTCGGCTCGATGAACGTTAATTTGGCCTCTGTAAAAGGCTTCTTCTCCAACTTCTCTTTCTCAACTTCCTTTCCTTCTGCTTTCTCCGACATTTTTACCTCCTTGAGATTCTACTCAGATTTTCCCCTCCCCCCTTGCGGGGGAGGATTTAAGGTGGTTCATTCATTTTATTCCCCCCATCCTGACCTTCCCCCACAAAATGGGGGGAAGGGATATTTTTTTATGCGGGGTTGGAAAACCCCGCCTATCGTTATTTGTTCCATGTTGACGATAGTCGGGACATTCTTGTCCCGATATCTACAAACACTCATTACTCCTCCCCTTCATACTGCGAGGGGTCAAACTCAAATTTAAATGGCTCCGGTTCTGAAACCTCTTCTTCAGCAGATTCCTCGTCTCCAGCTTCTGTTTGCGGAACCTCTTCTTCCACTTCTACAACTTCTTCCTCACCCAATTCCGGTTCCGCTAATTCTTCCTCTTCTTCCTCTTTAATTTCAGTCTCTGTAGATAGCGTTTCTCCTTTCCCCTTTAGGAACAACAGTATTTTTGTAATTTTTGATTCCTTCTTCTCCGAGTCACGTATATACGCCATATCCGCATATTCCCTCAGCCTCTCTATGACTGTTTCAAGGGGGAGCTTCTCAATCTGCAAAGTAACCTTCTGTTCCACTGGAATTTTAGAAATCACCTTAATTCCCATCCTGCTGCCTATATCTTCAACAATCTCTTTTAACGGCGCGTCCTTTGCTTTAAGGGAAATCAGGCTGTCTTTTATAGTGAGGACAAAGCTGAATTCTGGCTTTTGCTCTTCTTTTGATTTATTGGTTTCGTTTCCGAATGAGGAGGATGGGATTATGAGCAGGAAGGCAATAACCCAAAGAAGCTTATGTATTCCCTTTGTATTGCGCATGCGATTTGACTCCTTTAAAAAACCTACTCCCCGTTGCGGGCTTGTCGTGAGGATTAATGTAGAGACGCCATTAATGGCGTCTCACAAAACCTAATCCGTTATCTCCATCACTATCCCAAACACATCCACCGTAAAAGTAAACTTCTTCCTGTTCTTTAAACATATTGCAAACGGAACGTCCACAAACTCATCAGGGCTTAGCACCCCGTCTGAGAAACCATCCGCCTCCGGTACAGTCAACTGCGCCCTGTGCTCATTATCATTCGACAGGCTCACGACAAAGTCAGGACAGACACGGGGTTCTGCCCCTACAACAAACGTAAAAAAATCTCTTAAAGATGTGGAATTATGGTTGGTTGGTTGGTTGGTTGCAAATATTGTTCCAAATTAACTTTGGAAGCTGTAAAAAATGGCTAAAAAACCCCTTTTGACGGAATGTACACTTGATATATAAAGTCAGAGGTAATGTTTGTATTGAGTATAATCTACCCAATTATGGCAAACCCCCTAATATATTTCTCCTATTATCTTCCATTTCAAGGTATAAAGGCAAGGCTTATTTTTAGATCAAAAAAAGTCTAATCTTTCTGAAATCCTCAATACTTTAGGCGTAGGACTTTTTTCCAAAGTAGAAAGCTAATGACAATTGATTTATTCAACAGGCAATAATTAGTTGGGTAGGCAACGAGTCTTGCTTATTGCTACCTATCCGTTCGACTGAGATTACGACGAAGCCCACCAGCAAGACTGGTAGACTACCCGGTGTCCATTACCGAATTAGATATTTAAAGAGCATAAGCTTTCCGCTACAAGAATTTGAGACCCGAAAAGTATCTAATTTGTAGGTTCCAGGCATATTACTTACTTTAATCTCTATCTCAATTCTTAATCAGCTCCTCTTTAGAAGAAGGAAGCTGAGAAACTATCTCGTCGCTTATTAAGTAAACCGACTTCCAATCGGCGAGCTTGGTGTAAACCATTTTATCTTCTTTCTTTCCAAAAAGGATAGTTATTTTTTTATTACCTGCTTCTGTAGTTGTAACCTCAATCTCAGGTTTATCTAATCCATAAGTAGCTAAATCAATCGGGTAGTCGTCAACAAATTTTTCAACCTGAAGGCTCTCGATTCCAGATATGAGTTCATAGACTTTTGGTTCGTCAACCTTTTTCTCTTTGTCGCCATCAAGCTTCCAATTATTACCTTCTTTAATAATTGAAATTACAGCATCCCCTTTTCTAATCTCAACTCCATCCACTTTTTCACTATCTACTTCTACAAACTTTCTCACCCTAATGTCATTCACATTTTCGGGAACCTGTCTGTATACAAACTCGGACACGGAATAAACCGGTGCTTCCGAATCAAGCTTTACATAATAAATCCCCTCCTCTTTTTTATTTCCGAACAAAACACGAACTGGTTTTTCATTCGCAAAGATCTCGATCTCGGCACTCGGCTTGTCTAGTCCATAAGCTGAGAGATCAGTCGGCTCATCTTCTTCAAAATTATCAATCTTTAAATTTAAAAAAGTCTTTAGAATTGCCTCAACTCGTGCCTGGTCGATCTCCACATATTCAGGCACATCTTTTCCAACCCAATCGCCATCCTTTCTCTCAATTACAACCGGGGTTCCCTGACTACCCTCCCTCTGGGTCGCTACCTCAGACCCCGACGAATCCTTCCATTGAAATCTTAGTTTCTTAATTCTACTTTCGTCCAGAGCGAGTATCTGTTTATCCCGCAAATCATTTGCCGACTTATCCAAGAAAGCCATGACAGAATTTTTATTAACGATTAGCACCTCATTTCCATCGTCAACTTGAATATAGGTTCCTGAGCCGACAGGACTATCAGCGCCTATTGATATTCCGTACTCTTTAGTTGGAGTTTTAACAACTACATGTGCTTTAGGTTTTTCAAGACCAAATCCAGCTAAATCCTTTGGGTTCTCGGAAACAATCTTTTCAATTCTTATCTTGGAAAGGTTGTCTATTATAGTGGATATAACATTACCGTCTGCCTTAAATCTATTTGAATCTTTAAGAACGTGCCAATTTCCTTCTTCTTTTTTGCATACGATAGTATATTCAGAGTATTTAAGTTCTACATCACCTACTTGTTCTTCTTTTATGTCTGTAAAAATCTCTTTCTTGCTTTCTTCTTCACTCGGCTTTTTCAAATCGAAGAAATAGAGATAACCTAGCAAGAGGATAAGAACAGAAGCTGCAATGAGGGTGCTGCTAAACTTCGCTAGATGACCTTTCATATCTCTCTTAATTCAGACACTGTAAATATTTAGCCACTGATAGAGGAAGCTCCAATGACCAAATTCCAAATACCAAACAAATTCTAAATTCCAAGCATCAAATATCAAAAAAATTTTAATGAATTCATTTGGAATTTACTTTTTATATTTGTTTGTAATTTCTGATTTGGAATTTGTAGTTTGAAATCACATATTCCTTCTCCTCCACCAAACGGCAATCCCAGAAAATAAAACAATTGCGGGAAGAACGATAACAGTAAGGGAAAAAATAACTCTCAATTGATTTCCGGTGAGGGTCAATTTACCTTCCTTAGCCAATTTGGGTCTAATGGAGATCAGGGATTCATCCCCGGCAATCCAGTTTATCGTATTTAAAAAGAAGTCGCTGTTCCCAGAAAAATCAAAGAACCGATTTGATATAAAATCCACGCTTCCAAACACGGCTATTTTTGTCTTTTCCCCAATCTCACTAACGGCAGCGAGTCCAAGGGGACCGGGCTCGTCATCAGGGTCTTGCTGAGCTATTCCTTGATCAAAAAGGGCAAAATTCGTTTCCGCCCAGCTATATTCACCTGTCTTGGCAATTTCCATTGGCTGAATCCCGTCTTTAGCAACAACATCAATAGTCCTGCTATAAGGGAAGAGGGTTGCAAACTTAAAATCATCTGTAATATCATGAGGAGGGTATTGAGTTACAATCGGAGCAACATCGCCTCCCCCCACGAGCTTAGAAGAGGGGTCAATTATAACGTTATCGCCTATGTCAAAACCGTATTGTTTTAAGAGTGAAACTAAATCACTGCCTGACCTTGGTTCAATCATAAATACGGCTTTCCCGCTATCGTCAAGGTACTTTTTAATAGTTTCAATCTCTTTTTCAATCAAAGGCTTTTTAGGAGCGGCAACAATCAGTATTGAATTTTCTTTAGGAACATTTGACTCTCTTAGTAGTAGCAGTTCTTTAACTTCATAAGCCTCATCATTGAGAGCACTGTTTAACATCCCAAGTCCCTGGGGTTCGGTATTATCTTTGATGTCTCTTTCCCCATGACCTGCAAGGAAATAGACGGTCTTTCTTATCCCTTTGGAGAGCTTTATAAGCGCATTCGTAACCTCCTGCTCAGCATCGTCCACAATTCCACCCGATATAAGGTCGGCAAGCTTTAATTTTATATTTTGATCGCCATTTACAAGGACCACAGTTCCATATTCATTAACGTCGTATTTCTTTGCAACTCCAGGGTCTTTATCAGGGTCTATAAATTCTGCTTTGATCCTACTTGATCTTCTTTCATATTCACTTATCAGATTTTGAAACTCTCTTCTATCGTTCCCAACTTGCTTAAAAAAAGCCAGGACTTCTATCTCCTTATCCAACTTCTCAAGAGTTTTAACGGTTTGATCCGAAACCGAATGCAGTTTTCCTTCGGTAGCATCAAATCTGCCACCCTGTTTAAATGCCAAGTAATTTATGCTTATAAGGATTCCCAGGACTACTAATGTGAACACTAATGCATTGATTCCATAGAGAAGACGACGTTTTTTTCTCATCTCCACCTCTCAGAATCCAATATAAGGTGCGTAAGAAAAATCCCCAAAAAGATAAATGAGATATAGTACACTACGTCCTTTAATTCGATCACGCCTTTTGTGAAATTATCAAAATGATCAATTATCGAGAGATATCCCATGATAGAACTATCTGCGTCGGATGAAGCCCCTATTACCCAAAAAACAAGCAGTATTCCAAAAGAGACAACTGCAGCCACTATCTGATTCTCCGTAAGAGAAGAAGCAAAAAGGCCAACAGCAAGAAAGCTAGCCCCTAATAGAAAGAGTCCCAGATAACCCGAAAAAATAGGTCCTAGGTCAGGATTACCATAAGCCATAAGAACTATCACATAAACCGTAGAGAGAATCAGCATAACTAAAAAAAGGGTTAGAGAAGCAAGAAACTTCCCAAGAACAATGTGTAGAACCCTAAGTGGGGATGTGAAAAGAAGTTCGGCCGTTGAGTTTTTTCTTTCTTCTGCAAGGAGCCGCATTGTAATTAGAGGAATCATAATAAGTAGCACAACGCTCATCGTGCCGAGATATGGGCGAATTACAAACTCGTTTAAGTTTAACCTTTCTTTAAAGAACTGAAATCTCGGGTCAAACTGCGATCCGACGAAGCTTTGTAGATAGAGAAAAAAGAATATCCCTGAAAGGACCAAAAACACTACTAGAACTATATAGGCAATGGGAGATGAGAAGTACGATTTCAACTCCTTTTTTAAGATTGTACATATCGCTTTCATCTACCCTCCTTCAGTGGAAATTACCCTGAGAAATATCTCTTCAAGGGTTTGAGTAAGAGGTCGAAGCTCCAGTAGGCCCCAGCCATTTCCAACCACCATTTTTGCCAAATCTTCTCTTATATCCTTTCCCTCTCTAGACTGAATTATAAACTCGCCAGAGGAAGTTTCGCTCACATTGGACACTGCCTCAAAAGAAAGAATCTTTTCCTTAACCCCACTCTCTTTGTAACCAATTTTAAGAAACAGATTTTGAGCTGTTTCCACCTTTTCGGAGAGTTTATCGAGGGATTCTTCCAAGACTATTCTTCCTTCATTTATTATCGCAACCCTAGTACATGTCATAGTAACCTCTGGAAGCACGTGAGTGCTGAGAATAACTGTACGCTCTCCTGACAGGTTTTTTATAAGTTCTCTAATTTCTATTATCTGCTTTGGGTCGAGTCCAAGTGTGGGCTCGTCAAGCACAATGATAGCTGGATCATGTACTATTGCCTGAGCAATCCCAATACGCTGTCTATAACCTTTGGAAAGATTCCCAATTAGGCGTTTTCTTACATCTGTAATTCCGCATTTTTCCATCGCAAGGCCAATTCTGTTTTTCTTGTTTTTCCCCGGGACCTGCTTTATGTCAGCCACGAAGTCAAGGTATCCATCAACGGTCATATCATTATATAAGGGCGGATTCTCAGGCAGATAGCCGATTTGTCGCTTTGCTTCTATAGGGTTTTCTACAACATCAAAACCAGCTACGTGAACAGTTCCCTCGGTGGGAGGCATATAAGCCGTAATAATCCGCATGGTTGTAGTTTTTCCCGCGCCATTTGGTCCGAGAAAACCAAGAACCTCCCCGCGTTGCACTTGGAAGGACACATTATCTATAGCTACTAGATCGCCATAGCGTTTGGTAAGATTTTGAACACTAATCATATACGATAAAAGTCTTTTAAAATTTAAGTAAAAAACTTAATCCACAGAGAAGGGATGTCAAGAGGGAGTATCCGCTATTCTCAATATTTACTAGAAATCAATTTGTGTTATTATTTAAGATATTTTATATTATTATTTGTTAGCATGCCCACAATAAAATCAATGAATCCTAGGGAGAAAAATGAATATTTGGAAAGACTTCCACGGACCCAATGCGGGTTATATATTAGAGCTTTACGACCGATACCAAAGGGATCCCAATTCCGTTGATCCCGCAAGCAGAGATTTATTTAAAAAATGGAAACCAGAGATAGATGGTCTTCAGACGACCCAAACGATTAACTTTAGCAAAATCGTCGGTGCCGTCAATCTTGCCCAGGCCATTCGTACATATGGACACCTGGCCGCCCGCCTTGATCCACTGGGCAGTGACCCTCCCGGCGACCCTTCACTTAATCCGGCAACTCATGGCTTGACAGAAGATGATCTTCGCCAACTTCCATCCAGCCTTGTTGGAGGCCCTGTTGCCGAGAACGCCGCAAACGCTCATGAAGCAATTGAAGCCCTTCGCAAAATTCATTCGTCCACAACCGGATATGACTGCGAACACGTTCACATACCTGAAGAAAGGGAATGGCTGCGCCATGCAGCCGAGTCGGGACGTTTCCGTCCACCCAAGGACCCAATATCTCCAAAGGCACTTCTCGAACATCTTACAAAGGTGGAGGTTTTCGAACGGTTTCTTCATCGTATATTCCCGGGTAAATTCCGCTTTTCTATTGAAGGTATGGACATGATGGTGCCAATGCTTGACGAGTTGATTGGCGAAGCAGCCGAGGCTGGCATTCACAACATATTGCTGGGCATGGCTCACCGAGGCCGTCTCAACGTAATGGCTCATACTCTGAATAAGCCCTATTCTCAGCTTCTCGCCAAATTCAAGGACCCTGTGAATGCGCGCGATTTCCATGATGATATTGGCTGGACCGGCGATGTGAAATACCACGAGGGCACCAGCAGAGCCTTAAAAAACGGAAAGGAAATTGATTCAGTAGTCACCCTCGCACCCAATCCCAGCCATCTGGAAGCAGTTAATCCAGTGATTGAGGGCATGGCACGAGCGGCAGGAACCAGCGTGAATGAACCTGGCCCCCCGAAGTTCGACCATAAAGCAAATCTGCCAATTCTAATACACGGTGATGCCGGATTTCCGGGACAAGGCATTGTAGCAGAAACACTCAACCTTTCTCGTTTGCCAGGCTATTGTACTGGCGGCACAATTCACATTATAACCAACAACCAGTTGGGCTATACCACACCTCCTGAGTCAGGCCGCAGCACTCTCTATGCGAGCGACCTTGCCAAGGGATTTGAGATTCCCATTGTTCACGTCAACGCCGATGATCCTGAGGCATGTATTGAGACAGCCCGCCTGGCATTTGCATATTTAGCCCGATTCCAAAAAGACGTTCTTATAGACCTTGTAGGATATCGGCGCCACGGCCACAACGAAGCTGATGAACCCGGTTTTACTCAACCTTTGATGTATCAGAAAATTGAAAATCATCCCACAGTACGCGAGTTGTGGGCAAAGACCCTTTTGGAACGCAATATTATTGATAAAGATTGGTCTGAAAAACTAATTGGTAGATATACGGAAGAACTCCACAGAGCTTTCGAGTCGTTAAAACCGGAAGAATCAATTGAACCACAGCCACCGCCCCCTCCTCCCGGCGCAGCCACCAAAGCCAAGACTGCCATTCCAGCCGAACTGCTTCGAGAAATCAATGCTGCACTGAGTCAATTACCGGGAGGCTTCACAATTCATCCTAAACTCCAACGGGGAATGGAGAGGAAACGCAAAGCACTAGATAATCCAGACGAGCCAACAATAGACTGGGCAATGGCTGAGGAACTCGCCTATGCCTCAATACTGGCAGATGGCATTGCCATACGACTTACTGGACAGGATACAGAACGAGGCACTTTTAGTCACAGACATGCCGTACTTCATGACGTAAAAAATGGAAGAGCATATACTCCGCTTCAAGCTCTACCTCAGGCTAAAGCAGCCTTTGAGATACACAACAGCCCCCTTACAGAGAACGCCACCATAGGATTTGAATACGGCTACAATATCCAAGAGCCTGCACGGTTAGTGCTTTGGGAAGCACAATACGGCGATTTCATCAATGGTGCTCAAACCATTATCGACGAATTCTTAACTTCTGCCCGAGCCAAGTGGGGACAGACCCCATCTCTAGTGTTGCTACTTCCACATGGCTACGAGGGTCAGGGACCGGATCACTCCAGTGCAAGATTGGAGCGATTTTTGGAGCTCTGCGCGGATACAAACATGCGCGTTGCCAACTGCACCACTTCGGCCCAATTCTTTCATCTTCTACGCAGACAAGCTGCTCTCTTAAAAACCGATCCTCTACCGCTTATTTTAATGACCCCAAAGAGTCTGTTGCGACATCCTCTTGTGGCATCCCCACCTCGAGAATTTTCAGAAGGCGGATGGCATCCAGTAATTGATGATGCTAAGGCTCGTCAGAAGCCTGAGAAAGTGAGTCGTCTGATCCTCTGCAGTGGCAAAGTCTATGTAGACCTGGTAACCAGTGAACATCGGGACAAGAGTCCAAATATCGCAATTACTCGAATAGAACAACTTTACCCATTGTCGGTCGAAAACCTTCAACAGGTTTTGGATGGATATCCCAAACTCAAAGAATTAGTTTGGGTACAAGAAGAACCGGAAAACATGGGTGCATGGATGTATATGTGGCCCCGACTAAGAAAACTTTTCGGGGGACATTTGCCCATACACTATATCGGGCGTCGAGCGCATTCAAGCCCCGCAGAAGGTTCGTCATCCCATCACAAAATCAACCAGGATGCTCTAATAAAACAGGCTTACAATTCAAAATCCGATATACCCAATTTAAAGGAAACCGATATCATTTGGTTAAAAAACATATAATTTGGAGAAGCACCCATGTCAATAAACATAGTCGTACCTCAATTAGGCGAATCTGTTGTTGAAGCTACGGTATTACGCTGGCTAAAACAGGAAGGCGATAGTGTGGCAATTGGAGAATCTGTGGTAGAGCTCGAGACCGAGAAGGCTAACTTTGAGGTAGCAGCTGAGAAATCAGGTGTGCTTACGCGTATTGAGAGGAAAGAGGGCGAAGATGTGAAAGTAGGTGATACTCTGGGTTTAATTGATGATGCTCGAGAAGCAGCCGGAAAAACTCCGACTAAAGCCAAGGAAGTAGATAAGCAACCAGGGATCAAAAAAGTCTCGGAAGAGGTTAAAAGAGATGGCTCTTCTTCCGATGAGCAAGTTACTCGCAAAATAACACCTGTGGCTAAAAACATGGCAGAAGAGCACAACATTGACCTTGAGAAAGTAACCGCAACAGGCCCTGGTAACCGCGTAACCAAGGAAGATGTGGAAAAGTATATGGAAGGACAGAAATCCAAAGAAGATTTAAAAGAGGAAATCTCTAATGTTAGACCTCTTCATAAAGAGCTTGCTGAAAAAAGAGGCCTTGAACAAGAACCCGTTTCAGAAAAGCTTATACTGCCATATGATAGGTCCAAGAGAGAAGAAAGAGTACGCATGACCCGCCGTCGTCGAACAATAGCTCGACGAATGGTGGAGGCACAAAGAACAGCAGCAATACTGACCACTTTCAATGAAGTTGACATGAGTGCTGTAATGGACCTCCGCAAACGACGTAAGGAATCTTTCAAAGAACGCTATGGAGTTGGTCTTGGTTTAAACTCTTTCTTCGTAAAAGCTGCAATTGCCGCACTAAAGAATTTTCCCCAGGTAAATGGTGAGATACAGGACGATTATATAGTTTTAAAACATTACTACGATATTGGCATAGCCATTGCTGCATCTGAAGGTTTGGTTGTGCCAGTCTTAAGAGACGCCGACCGTATGACCTTCGCAGAGATTGAGAAGACCATTAAAGAATTCGCTGAGAAATCAGAAAATGGCACTCTTTCTCTTGAAGACTTGATGGGCGGCACGTTTACCATAACAAACGGCGGTATATTTGGCTCGCTTATGAGCACTCCAATACTCAACCCTCCCCAAGTCGGAATACTGGGTATGCATAAGATCGAGGAAAGGCCTATCGTTGTCAAAGGTGATATAGTAATTAGACCCATGATGTATGTAGCTCTTAGCTACGACCACCGGATTGTTGATGGTCGTGAGGCAGTACAGTTTCTGGTAAAAATCAAAGAACTTATCGAGGACCCAGAGTCACTACTCTTAGAGGGTTGATTGGATTTATTCGAAAGCTTGCTGCTGTTGTCCAATCTCTAGAATTTCATTGTTAAATCTATCCGTAATGTGGCGAATCTCAGATTCCGTGAGCAACTTTAATACGTCCTTATATGCAAAACCGTAAGGTGTGTTCGGATAATTCCAGTGTGTAGTAAACCCAATGCTGTCAATAAACTCGTCTGCACACACCGCAGTTTCAAATTACAGGTTGCCATTTTGAACAAATTTGAAAATTGAAATCAACATTCTATTACCATAAACTCTTTTATATTGAAAATTCAGTTGTTTATTAAGATGCTTTTAGAAAGTGGAGGTATTTATTATGGATAAGGCGGTAATTATTATAAACGAAGCTCCAAGCAATATGAGAGCCTGGAACGGATTTAGACTCTCTGGCGCGCTTATAGGCGCGGACATGAAGGTGGAGGTCTTTCTTATTAATGACGGTGTCTTCTGCGCTCATAAGGGACAGAACCCGCCTGATGAGATATCCGGGCAGAACACAGGCGCAAAGATTAAAGAGCTCCTGGAGATAGGAGCACGAATCAGACTATGTACCCAGTGCGCCCAGACTAGAGGAATAACTGAAGGGATGGTCATGGAAGGCATAGAATGGGCAAGCATGGTCGACCTCGCTAAAGCCGTAAAAGAATGTCATAAGGTAGTTAGTTTTTAGACCACAATAGTAAAACTACGTTTAATAATTTAAGCAGGGGCAATTCGTGAATTGCCCCTGCAATCTTAATCTGCTATTTTGGGATATAAGAAATTAGAATACGGTAGAAAATTTCAACGAATCAAACAATTTCTCTCGAAAGCTTTTCCAGTCTCTCTACCCTTTCTTCAACCGGAGGGTGAGTGCTAAAAAGCCCAGCCAAACCACCACGAAGCGGATTCATTATAAACATATGCGCAGTTCCGGGGTTTGCATCAAGAGGGATTCTTTCAGCCCCATAGCTTATCTTCTTAAGTGCGCTCGCAAGATCAAGGGGGCTTCTTGTTAAAAGCGCCCCGGTCTCGTCGGCTTTATATTCTCTTGCACGGGATATAGCAAGCTGAATTAGAAGAGCAATTATCGGAGCTACAATTATCATGGCTAGAGAACCCACTAAGCTTCCCTGCCCTTCATCATCATTGCTCCTTCCAAAACCTCCGAAAATAAGCGCCCACTGAGCCATATGAGCAAGATAACCTATTGCACCTGCCAGCGTTGCGGCTATTGTACCAATAAGAATATCTCTGTTTGTAACGTGACCTATTTCATGGGCTATTACGGCTTCAAGCTCATTGGGTTCCAGAAGCTTAAGTATTCCTTCAGTCACAGCCACGGCAGCGTTGTTGGGGTTCCTACCGGTAGCAAATGCATTTGTCGCCGGCGTTGGAATTATATAAACCTTCGGCATGGGAATTCTGGCCTGCACAGCTACATTTCTTACCATATTATGAAGCCGGGGGGCTTCTTCAGGCGTTACCTCTCTTGCACGATACATCGCAAGGACAATCTTGTCTGAAAACCAATAGGAAATGAAATTCATAATAACCGCTATACCAAAAGCAATCGTCATTCCTGCAGTTCCACCAAGTAATTTTCCTATATAGACAAACACAAGGGTCAAACTAGCCAACAAAAAAGCAGTTTTTAAACTACTAGACATAATAATTATGCCTCCTATCTCTCAAAGTTAACCAGCTAATAATTTAATCATAATATAACCAGTGTCAACGTTTTTATTGTGGGAGAGCATTCACAGGGTCATCTCCGCAAATTCCCAGTTCCTGTTCAAGAAACACCCGCAAGCTCAAGCCTATGTCCCCATCTTTTTATAACTTCCTGAAATAAGAAGGGATGCTTTGTAAGTGTCTGATCCTCTCTTACAATTCTAAAAGCCTCTTCTCTAGCTTCAGAAAGAATCCTCGCATCCCTTACTAAATTTGCAAATTTAAATTCAGGAAGACCCGACTGCTTAGTTCCGAGAAAATCTCCAGGGCCTCTGAGCACAAGATCAGCTTCGGCTATTCTAAAACCATCCGATGTTTTTTCCATAATTGTAAGCCTGTTCTCTGCATCTTCAGTCCTCCTAGAGCCTGAAATAAGAATACATACAGATTCATGTTCACCTCTACCTATCCTACCTCTTAGCTGATGAAGCTGAGATAGTCCAAATCTTTCCGCATTCTCCACAACCATTACGGTTGCATTTGGAACATCCACTCCAACTTCTACGACGGTTGTCGAGACAAGGATGTCCAACTCGTGAGAAATAAATCTTCTCATCACCTCGTCTTTTTCTTCAGTTTTCATTCTTCCGTGAAGAAGCCCCACCCGAAAATCAGGAAAAATTGCATTTTGAAGCTCCTCCGCCATTTGAGTTGCATATTTTAAATCTTTAAAATCCGGGCTCTCCGATTCCTCTATCAAAGGATAAACGATATAAACCTGTCCTCCCTCTCTGATCTTCTTGCTTACAATATCGTAAGCTCTCTCTCGCACACCCTTTTCTTCATAGAAGACAAGTGTCTTAATTTGTTGTCTATTAGGAGGCATCTCGTCTAATAAAGAGACATCGAGATCACCATAAACTGTCATGGCAAGGGTTCTGGGAATAGGGGTTGCCGTCATGACAAGTACATCCGGATTTTTACCTTTACTTTTTAGCCCCGCCCTCTGCATCACACCAAATCTATGCTGCTCATCAATGACAACTAAGCCAAGATTTTTAAACTCCACTCGCTCTTCAACTAGGGCATGAGTGCCAATTGTAATTTCTGCCTCCCCCAATTTGATCGCTTCGTGATAAGTGTCTCTTACTTTCTTACTTAATCCGCTCTTTAGCAGTACGACGCGTATACCGAGTTCCTTGGTATACTGCAGAATTGACCTAAGATGCTGCTCGGCAAGGATTTCTGTTGGAGCCATAAGAGCAGTTTGGTAGCCGCTCTCTACGGTCTTTAGCATGGATAAAAGTGCAACAATTGTTTTCCCGCTTCCAACATCACCTTGAAGAAGCCTGTTCATCGGACTCGATGCTTTCATATCGCCCTCTATTTCGTGAAGAACTCGTTTCTGAGCAGAAGTAAGAGAGAAAGGGAGTTTATTAAGTAGATTTTCTGTTAGCCTGCCGGTTGGCCGAAAGGCAATTCCTTGCATTTTTGAGACATCCCTTTTCTTGAACGCAAGCCCAAGCTCCATCAAGAAAAACTCATAAAACGACAGAGTTCTATGAGGAACGGACTCATATACGGAATTTCTATCCAAAAGATCAACCACCAGGTCAGAGTCACTGGGAAAGTGAACTCTTGATAAAGCTTCATTCAGCCCTATAAAACCTTTTCTCTGTTTCACCTCTTTGGGAATATAATCAGAAATATGAGGACAATAACTATCCACCACTGTTTTTATTATTTTTCTAATTCGTCTTTGCTTTATACCCTCTGTTAGAGGATAGATTGGGACAATTCTGTTCAGGTTGAGAAAATCCTTATCAAGCTCTTCCTCTTCGTCAATTATCTCAATATCTTCTGGTCTTGGATGGATTATCTGCGGGGAATCGTTGTATCCCAAAGTTACATCGCCGCTCAATATCACCGTTTTCCCCTTTTTATATGTCGCCCGCAAGTATTTTTCGTTAAATTGAAACCAGACAAGCGTAATCGTACCCGTTCCATCGGAAAGAACCGCTTGAAAGAGCTCTCTCGCTTTTGTTCGGACCTTACCAGAAAGAATTATCCTTCCCATAACGGTTTCGGTTGTACCGGGCTTGAGTGCCGATATTTTCTTAATTTGCCTTCTATCCTCGTATTTCCTGGGAAAGTAGTATAGTGCTTCTTCTATGCTTGCGATTCCCTTCTTCCCTAAGACCTCGGCAATCCTCGGACCAACCCCCTTTACATACTGAATCGGAATTTGAGATAGGTCTTTATTCTCAGAGAATTCCCTCTGAGTTTCTTGGTCAATATTAGAAAGGGTATTTTGGGGATAAAGTTTATCGTTTTTTAATTTAGTTATGGTCTTGAGACACTTTTCTATCAGTTCTTTTTTAGTATCGAGCTCCAATTCACCATAATTTTCAAAAGATTCTCTTAGAAACTCAATGGCTAAAATCTGAGAAGGAGTCAGGCTTAGAGAAAGAGCTTTTAGAGTTAAACTATCTACGAGTTGGTCAAGGTCTTTCACTTTATCAATATTTACAAAACCATTTTTAGAAGCAAACCTAAGAGGCTTCTCCAGTGTCTCCAATATCTTCAGAAGCTCTTGACTCATGTTTAATGATTTTACTGGGTTTTATGGAATGATTTCAAGTTAACTCGAAGAGATAACTTCGTATAACATTGGGGCTAAGACCTATTTCTAACTCGGCGTTCTTGAGATTCAAACACTTTCAACGCAGAGAAGTTATAAGGTTTTTGGGATAAAAGGTGGTTATGCGGAATTTTGGAGTAGTATAATTAGTAGTTAGAGTATTATCCACCAGGAGGTGCAAAATGCTCAAGCATCTTTTTATAGTTACAGTTACATTCTCGCTGTTGGGAGGTCGCTTTGCCTTTGCAGCAGACTCGCCGGAAGTGGTGTATCAAAAATACATCGCAGCCATCAAATCCAAGAATTGGATGAATTAAATAAATACTTAAGTATGCAACAGCGAGACAAATTAAACACAGAACGTCCTGAAGATAGACAAAAAATGATAGAACTGATTGCCGCATTTATGCCTAAATCAATCCGTGTTGTGGAGCAGGTTATTTCCCTTGATAACAAAACCGGAACTTTGAAGCTCGTCGGCATCGGTGGTATATCCGGCAATGATGAGGTCTATGGTACGGTCTCTATGGTTAAAGAGGAATCAGAGTGGAAAATTAGTCGTGAAGAATGGTCGAATAAACAGCACTAACTGTACTTCACTGTAATAATCAAGATTTATTCTGTCGGGCAGTGTAAGTACTATTTTCACCCTCTGTCAAAATTCTCAAGGCTGTCACTCCTAGCGCTTCGATACCTCACAGCCAGCACTTAGCAAAGCTAAGGAATAAGGTCCCCGAAGCAATCTGACAAAAGGTGTCATTCCGAGCGTCCACACCACTGTCATTCCGAACCCTGTCCCGAACCCTTCGGCGGAGCCTGCACTGAGAGAATCGAAGTGCTCAGAGCCTGTCCTGAGCGAAGCGTAGGAATAAACTCCTGTGAGGGAGCTTGTGAGGAATCTTGTTGGTTTTCAGGATTCCTAGAAGGATAAGATTTCTCCCCCATGAGATATG
>JACPIY010000069.1 GCA_016187835.1 Deltaproteobacteria bacterium
AGAGAGTAAAACAACTGAGCTTCACCATGCCAAACAGGGCCGGATTGCTTTCTGAGGTTTCCGCTGCTGTTTCGGGCGCAAAGGTAAATATCAACGCCATATGTGCATACGAAATGGGAGACAACGCATCTTTTATGTTAACCACAGATGGTAATGCGAGGGCTAGGAGAGCACTCGCTAAAATAGGGGCTGAAGCCAAAGAAGAGGATGTAGTTGCAGTAGAAATGCCCAACAAGATAGGAGAATCACAGAAGGTTGGAAAGAAGATTGCCGATGCAGGCATCAATATTGTTTACGTATATGGAACGACAGGAACTGGCAAATCCGCGACCTGTGTGCTTCAAACATCGGATAATGCAAAAGCAGTTAAAGTGATTAATAAATGAAGCTCCCTGCGGCAAGGGAATGGTCTTACAATAATACCGGCTCAACTGTAGTAATTGCTTGGAGCCCTTCGGCTGGCTCAGGGTAGACTCCGCGACGAAGCAATCCCAAGATAAGATTCCTCACGTACGTTCGGAATGACACCTTTTGTCAGATTGCTTCGCGGAGTTTATTCCTTCGCTTTGCTCAGGAGGGGCTTTGAGGTGTCGAAGCGCTAGGAGTGACAGTCTAGAGAATTTTGACAGAGGGTGAAAATCGTGCTGACATTGTCCGACAGAATAAGTCTTGATTATTACAACTTACGTCATGGCTTCCGAGTTCCAAATCTACTTTTTTAAGACTAATATTTACCTTCGTTTCTCGGCGTCTTAGTAGTAATCGTTTGTGTTTCGTTTCACTTAATTTCTTTTTCCCTCACTTCTCCATCCGCAGTAAATACCCTTACCTTTGCCTGCACCGATGTTTCAAGATGAACGGGGCGTGTCCAGATTCTACTCAATTGATTCAATACGTCCTTTGCCCAGTCCAGCTTTAAATCCACTCCTTCATGTTTGTGAACAAGATAAAGCTCGCCTCTATTCATATAATTCCCGTCTATGACCTCAATAATTGGTCTGCCGCAGTTTGTGAGCAGAAAAAGGAGTTTTTCCTTTATCTTCTTGAAATCGCGACTTTCAATCTCATACATTCCAGTGGAACGGTTATAATTATAGGTAAATAGTCCGTGTTCCCTGCAAAAATCTTCCGTAAGAAACTCATCAATAAAAGTCACGTCGTTATAGAATCTTCTTACCTGAAAGATCTTCTCCCTTCCAAGGCCTAGCTTCCTGTTCCAGTTTCTTTTCTCTTCAATATCATCGCACTCCTCATAATCTTTTCCGAATTTCCCTTTGTTCCATCTATCTTCTATATCTCTAAAAAGCTCCAATCCGAATTTATAAGGATTAATAACACCGGGGCTTGTAGCAAGTGTTCCTGAGTGATGATCGGCATAATCTATGATTTCTATATCCGTAATGACCTTCTCAGTTAGCATCTTAGAATGCCAATAGGCAGCCCACCCCTCGTTCATGATTTTTGTTTGTATCTGCGGTGCATAATAATAACTCTCCTCCCTAATCATGGAGAGAACGTCTCTTTCCCATTCTTCAAGCGGAGCATTTTCTACAAGAAACAAGAGCACATCACGCTCAGCAGACTCAGGAAAATTTGTCTTTTTCTTCTTAACTTTTTCTTCCTCGGCTTTTTCTCTTTGCCATTCAATAAAATCCTGAGGGTTTATATAATCTTCCAAATACTCGTTTGGACTTCTTAATTTCGATGCAGAAACTCTTCCGTCCTCACCCTCTTCAAGTACGCTTTTCCTATCGGCTCGACGGTTTATAAAGGGAGAATGGATATCAATAAGATCTTCGATTGAAATACAAATATCTATAAAACCCTCGACCTCACCGTAACCATATCTATCAATGTACCTTCGGATTTTTACGGCGTGGTTTGCCATCTCATCGAGCATTTTCCTGTTAGAACCGGAAAACCAGAAGTTGTTTTTAAAAAAATCGGAATGCCCATAGACATGGGCAATAACTAGTTTCTGATCAATATCAGTGTTACCCTTAAGTAGGTATGCATAAGAAGGATCGTTGTTTATCACCATCTCATAAATCTTGTGAAGACCGTATGAATAGCTTTTTGAAATCTTTTCATACTCCATGCCGAAACGCCAGTGGGGGTATCTGACAGGAAACCCGCCGTACGAAGCAAGCATATTCATCTCTTCAAAGTCAATCACCTCGAATATCACATCGAAGAAATCAAGTCCATAATTAGAAGCGTGCTGTTTTATCTCCTCTACATATCTCTCTGGCTCATGAGACAGCATTACTTGCCCCTCCCGAGGAACCGCTTTATGGAGTCGTATATAGCATCTTTATCCGGTATTTTAGACAAGATTAGATTATCTTCTTTGCCAAGATTATCTTCCAAATCGTAATAGAACTGCCCACTTCCATATGGACTTTCAACCTGACCGTAACAGAAAAGATTAATAGCCGGAAGAAAAGCCTCCTCCAGTATTTCAATACACTCATGCGTATCATCTCGAGACCAATTATCCCCATCAGAGAAATGAAAAACATAGATATTCCACTCATCGGGCGGATACAGCTCATCTATCATTCTGCGGCAAAGCCTATATGCAGAGGAAATTATGGTACCTCCGCTTTCTCGTATCCTGAAGAATGTATCACGATCAACTTGATGTGCTACTGCATCATGGACGATGTATTTTGTATCAATATCTTTATATTGATACCTGAGCCACGTATCAATCCAAAAAGATTCTATTCTTACGATCTCCTTTTGTTCATTTCCCATTGAGCCGCTTACATCCATAATGTAAATTACCACTGCGTTGTATGCGGGCTTTTCAACCGCTTCTCTTGATTTGTAACGCTTATCCTCTGAAATAGGAATGATTACAGGATCCTGGGGATCATAAGAACCGGTGATTATCTGACGTTTAAGCGCTTCTTTAAAAGTGCGTTTTGTATGCTTGAGTGACTCCGGACCAGAAGTATGGATATTAGTGTAACGTCCTGTAAAAGACTTTATGTTCTCTTTGCCTTTTGGCTCAATATTCGGAAGTTCGAGCTCCTCTCCCAAAATTCTTGCGATCTCATCAAGCGTGAGTTCAACCTCGAGTATATGCGAACCAGCCTGATTGCCAACCTGCCTATCTCCATCTACCTCCCCTATTCCAATCGGCGTTCCTTCTTCCCCCTCTCCCTGCCCCACACCTCCCATTTTTTGCGGAGAATGCACAAAATGGGGAACTTCAATCTGCGGAACGGGAATGCTTATAAGGTCCTTACCTTTTTTCCCAATGAGCTCGGAATGAACTATGTACTTCCTTAGATTCTCTTTTATTTTTCCCCTTACGATCTCTCTAAAACGACCCCAGTCTTGTTCAATTTTGAGAATCAATTCTGTTTTCCTCTCCGAAGTAGGAGCACGGCATGCCGTGCCCCTGCATTCTTATTTCCTACGCTCTCTATAATCCTTAATATCTCCCCTGGCAAATATGCTCGCCACGTATGTAAGAACATCCGTTGCACAAGACTCGCAATAGTCGTAGTGACGAATAAGCCTGCTTTTTACAATTTCTATTTTCTCCTGTGTTGCTTTATCCATAACATTTGTTACCAGACTCGTAAGCTTGATGGAGTCCTTCTGATCCTCAAAAAGCTTGAGCTCCAGTGCCCTTCTTAGCCTTTCGTTCGACCTATAGTCAAATCTTTTTCCTCCTTCGAGCGCAAGAGCAGCAATGTAATTCATTACCTCTCTTCTAAAATCGTCCTTTCTCGACTCAGGAATATCTATTTTTTCTTCAATCGAACGCATGAGCCTTTCATCCGGCTCTTCATCTTCTTCAGTAAACAGGTTTTTAACCTTCTCCTTTCTAACGTAGGATTTTACGTTATCTATATAATTGGCACAAAGTCTTGCAATGGATTCCTCGTCGGCCGCTATAGCGCGTTGAACTTCGTTTTTAATTATTTCTTCGTACTCCTGTCTTACCAAAGTAAGAAGCTCTTTATACCTTCTGCGCTGAGACTCGTTTGAAATAAGAGAGTGATGAGCGAGTCCGCTTTCAATTTCACTGACAACCATAAACGGATTTACACACTTTTTACTCAAATCACTAACAAGGGCATTTGAGAGTTTGTCTTGAATATACCTTGGCGAAATTCCCTCCATTGCTTCTCTTTCGGTTTCTTTCTTTAGCTCCCTTATCGTGTCTTCAGTAAATCCCGGAATCACGCTACCATCATAGAGCTTTAGCTTTTGCATCAGCGTAATGCCGGCTTTCTTCGGCTCCTCCAAACGAGTGAGCACACCCCACATTGCAGCAATTTCAAGCGTGTGGGGAGCAATATGTTTCCCCTTTATTCTCTCTGAATTAAAATCCCTTTGGTAAATCTTTATCTCATCTGAAAGCCTGGTTATATATGGAATATCAATCTTTATTGTACGATCTCTCAGAGCCTCCATATACTCGTTACTCACGAGTTTTTTGTATTCGGGCTCGTTTGTGTGTCCTATTATCACTTCATCTACATCCACCTGAGCAAACTTCTTTGGCTTAATTTTGTGTTCTTGTGTGGCACCAAGAAGATCGTAGAGAAAGGCAACATCGAGTTTAAGAATCTCAATAAATTCAACGATACCACGATTTGCTACGTTTAATTCCCCATCAAAGTTGAATGCCCTGGGATCGGAATCAGAACCGTACAACGCTATTTTTCTGTAATTAATATCTCCAGTCAGCTCAGTTGAGTCCTGGTTTTTCTCGTCTTTCGGCTGGAATGTTCCGATTCCAACCCTATTCATCTCAGAAAGAATAAGCCTTCTTACTCTTACATGAGAGATGAGCTTTTCCCAATCGCCTGTATATATCTTCATAAGATGGTTGTAATAAAACCTGCATACCGGACAAAGATCTCCCTCTATCCTTATTAACTCCTCGTCTTCTTTCCCTCGATTAATCTCAGATAAAATTTTTTCTCTTGTACCCGGAGGAATGAGACGAAGCGGTTCCTCATGCATAGGGCAATCAATCTTTTCTGTTACCCCGTTCTCATTTTCAACTTCCCAATGAAATGAATAAATGGCTCCATCCGGAGTTTTTGAATACTCCTCCAGTCCGTGCTTAAGAAGTCTTACAATTGTACTCTTTGAGCTTCCTACAGGACCGTGAAGAAGAAGGATTCTCCTTTCCGGACCGTAGCCTCGTGCGGCAGCTTTTATCACATCAACGAATTTCATAAGGTACTTATCAAGTCCAAATATTGAGTCTTTCCCATGTGAAATCGGATCATCGAAAAATTTGTAGTGAACTAATTTCTGTTTAAACTCGGTATATTCCTCCACCCCATAGGAGACAACCATGTCATAAATTCTTTGGAACGCAGTGCGAGCAACTCTCGGATTTTGATGAACAATATCGAGGTACCCATCAAAACTCCCTTCCCAGTGAAGCTCCTGGAATTTTGATGGATGAACTGTTTCTTTAATAATAAAATAAAGCTTACTTTTTTCTTTGTCTTCTACTTTTCCTTTCATGTTCAGTATACCCCCTTAAAAAAGCAATTGAGTAAAAATGATTAAGAGTAGAAATAAATCTATATACAAAAGAAACAGAAGAGTTATAAGATAGTACTTATTTTCTACTTCGCCCCAACTCTTAAAAGTCTATTGACAAAGAACTTTAGGGCCACGGAAATCTAAACTCATTAAAATTATAAAGAGCTATGTGAGACATTGTCAATACTCTTATTCTCCTATAGTCTTTTAAAATAGCTGTAAATTGAGGACATAACGATGCCGAGTCTTTCTAATTTTGTTTTGTATTTACCCAAACTAACCCAAACTAACTCAGGTTGAAACTACACATTGGCTATGTTATGATTCCAACCTAACTTACCTCATAGCAGAAAAAACACAAATAAACTAAGGAGTATCAAAGTAATGAGTATTCTCGTCAATAAGAACACACGAGTTGTGGTTCAGGGTATTACGGGGAGCGCGGGGTTTTTTCATGCTACACAGTGTCGCGATTATGGAACAAATGTAGTTGGTGGAGTTACACCTGGAAAAGGAGGAACCGAGATAGACGGTTTTCCGGTTTTTAACACGGTCCTAGAAGCCGTAAAAGAAAAAAACGCAAACACATCCCTTATATTCGTCCCCGCGCCATTTGTAATGGATGCAATAATAGAGGCGGTTGATGCGGGGGTGAAACTCGTTATCTGCATAACGGAAGGGGTCCCAACGCTTGATATGGTGAAAGTTAAAAAATACTTGGAAGGAAAAAGAGTAAGGCTTATTGGTCCAAACTGTCCGGGAGTTATGACTCCAGGTGAAGCAAAAGTCGGTATTATGCCTGGGTACATTCATTTACCCGGAAGAATAGGAATAATCTCGAGGAGTGGAACACTTACTTACGAAGCCGTATGGCAGTTAACAAATTTAGGAATAGGTCAGTCCACATGTGTGGGAATTGGAGGAGACCCGGTTGTTGGTTCTACTTTCATAGACATTTTAAAACTCTTTGAAAAAGACAATGGAACCGACGCTGTGGTTTTAATAGGAGAAATAGGGGGAAGCGCGGAAGAAGAAGCAGCAGAGTTCATTAAAAAGAACTTAAGCAAACCCGTAGTGGCTTTTATCGCCGGTGCTACAGCCCCGAAAGGAAAGAGAATGGGACATGCTGGAGCTATTATTTCAGGCAGTTCCGGTACCGCTGCGGATAAAAAAACCGCTCTGGAAAATGCTGGAGTAAAGGTTTGCCCAAGCCCGGCTGAGATAGGCGAGACGCTTAAAAGCGTCCTCAACTAAACAATAATGTTAGCACTATTAAAAGCAAACGGAAAAACCATATCAGCATCTTTTCATTTTAACAGGATAGAAATCGAGCCAGGTATTCGTCCTGAGTAATCCTTATATTTCTATCTAATTCAAACAGATTCCCCAAGCTTTACCGCTTCTTCAATGAGCATTATTGGTATGTCGTCTTTGATGGGATAGAGGAGCTTGCACCGGTCACAAATTAAACCCGCTTGATCCTCACTAAGTCTAATATCTCCCTTACATTTCGGGCAGGCAAGAATCTCTAAAAGTTTTTCATCTATGGGCATTACAACCTCCGTCCAGGTTTATCGGTAGGAGCGGCTTCCAGCTGCGACTCTGCCCCGCCAAGCTTGTCCTGAGCTTGCCGAAGGGATGACACTCCTACCCTCTAGCTAAATTTCACGAATTAATACATCATATTTGAAGCATCGGCATCCAGCATGAGCTTATCTATAAATATCCAAATTATCTTTTAGCCATTTGCAATGCCTTGCTAGGCCCTCATAGATATTAACCTTAGGAGAATAGCCAAAATCCCTCTTTGCTTTTGACACATCGGCGTATGTATGTTTTGCATCTCCTCTCTGAGGGTCTTTATATTTTAAATTTGCACTCTTTCCGGAAATCTCTTCTATAATCCTGATAGCTTCGATGAGTTTTATTCTGCTTCCCCCGCCCACGTTGTAAGCCTCGCCTTCTTTTCCTCCGAAGAAAGCTTGCAAATTTGCTTCAACTGCGTCTTCAATAAAGGTAAAATCCCTCGTTTGCTCTCCTGTGCCATAAATTTCTATTTCTCTTCCTAGAAGAACTGCACTTATGAATTTATGAAATCCCATGTCGGGACGCTGTCTTGATCCATAGACCGTGAAATATCTGAGTGATACTGTGGGTATGCCATAACCCTTAAAATAAAGAGCGGTCAAATGCTCCCCAGCTAGTTTTGAAACTCCATATGGCGAAACTGGATTAGTGGGAGAGGTTTCTTTTATCGGCAATTCATCCGAATCCCCATAAATCGAGGATGAGGAAGCATAGATAAATTTCTTAAGCCTTATATCTTTACATGCTTCGAGGAGAACCTGCGTTGCCTGAATATTATTCTCAACATATTGACTGAAATCCTTTCCCCAACTCGCTCTAACACCTGGAATAGCTGCCTGATGGAAGACAGCGTCAACCTGTTCTAAGATTTCTTTAAGATTCAGATTGAGAAGATTACCCTCAATAAATTCAAACCTGGGATTTTCTCTAACTCTTTTCAGGTTGTTTTCTTTGATCCCTTTCGGATAATAATCAAGAAAAGAGTCCACACCGATCAAATCAAATCCTTCTTTAAGAAGCCTTTCAGCAAGATGAGAACCAACGAAACCGGCAACTCCGGTAATCAGTAAAGCCATTGGATTTCTTTCCTCCTTTTCGCCGAGCAACTAGTATATAATATTACAGCTATCTCGTATTCAAAAGCTATAACTTATTTTAATCATTTAAGAATTCCACCTTAGAATTGAATGTAGAGCATACAGGGTGCATAGTTAAGAGCATTCTATGTCAAGACTTAATATCATTGGCTAACTAGCTTGACTAAATTTGGATTTATAATACCATTAACCCAGAAAATATGAATAACAAGCTATTTAGTGCTTTTATTATCCTATTAATTTTCTTAAACATCAATTTGGCTTATGCTGTTCCTCCACCTTGTAGTGAAGAAGAATTGTTAAAAACCTCTGATTACGCTATAGAGGGTTACGTTACAAAAGTGGAATGCGGAGAAGTTTAGAATGCGAATCCTGGTAATAAGACAAGGAGCTATCGGTGATATAGTCGTCACGCTTCCTTCGCTAGAAATTCTTAGAAAAAACTATCCAGACGCTTATATAGAGATCATCGGCAACCCCGAATACTGGGAAATAGCACATAACTATGTAGATGCCGGCTCAAAAGGGGACAACAGTCTAGTTCCCGAACTTTACGTGAGAGATAGAAAACTAAGCAAAGAAGTCTCCGATTATTTTTCAGCCTTTGATTTAATCATTGGATATGTTAGCGACTCCGAAGGAGTAGTTACCGAAAACTTAATAAAAGCGGGAGCTAAGAGAGTTATTACCTATCCCCCTTTCCCCCAAGGAGACAAGCTGCACGCCGCAGATTATACCGCTCTTGTACTTAATGAAATCGGCATAGAAGTAAATCCTCCACTATTTCCCAAGATTTATATGAGTAGCGAAGACCTAGATTTTGCATCTCAATTCCTCTCTCCTATTGAACATAAACTTGGGGAGACGCCATTAATTGCGTCTCTAAAATCAGAATTTCCTCCTAATTTGGCAAATAAACCACTGGTAGCAATACACCCCAGAACCTACGGCGCAAAGGGGTTGCCGATAGAAAAGTTTATCAATATCGGGAGATGGATTGAGAACGCAATGGAAGGAAAAGTAATCTGGATAACTGGTCAAGCAGAAGAAGAAAACATAAATATAATCAAATCAAACTTTCCCTCTTCTCCTCTTCTCCATCTTTATTGTCTCCCTAAAGTCGCTGCTATTCTCAGCCTATCCCACTTTTATTTCGGATGTGACACCGGCATCTCCCACCTTGCAGCTGCAGCAGGAGCGCCGGTCCTTGCGCTTTTTGGCCCAACAAATCCGCATGCCTGGGGACCAAGAGGGAAAAGAGTCTGGATTGTAAAAGCGGACTATATGTCAAAATTCAAAGAAGAGGTATTGAAAGATGTTATTCTTACCTACTGTAGAAGCACCCATTTGGAAGAATATAAAATTCTACATATCTAAGAATTACGACATTTCCTAAAACCAGAAGAAAACCTGCTTTCGATATGAACCGGCGTTTAGAAGAAACCTCGTTGACAAAAATCCTGATTAGTGATAAATACAGCTTACGGAAGGACAAATAGTTCCAAGAGAGGAGGGGTAAACGTCATGTCCAAAATAGCAGAAAAGCATTGGACTGTAATGGTCTATCTGGCAGGAGGAAATAGTTGCTGTGGATAATGGGGCTGCAACCGAAAACCGATTGCTGACGGTAGATTGATAATAAGAAGTCCGGAGGTGTCCATGACAGAACTAAAGCATAGAGAGATCGCAGAGATGAAATGGGAGACCTTTGAGGAAATACTACAACCCGCCGCTCGTGGACCAAAGCGTGACACCTCAAATGACAAAGCAATGCGCGAGTACTTCGGTCGCGAAGAGTTTGAGTATCTCCAAAAGCTCGCTGCCCACACCCAACAAATGCGTTCACGCGCTCCGGTTCTTGGAAACGTCGTCTTACTCCCCGGCATTATGGGATCTGATCTCAGCACATTACATAAGAGCGGAGATGAAGACGTTATATGGATAAACTACGTTAGATTGGTGCTAGGACGGATAAAACGGCTCAAGCTCACGCCAAACGGCTCTCAAGAAGCAGACCCGGATCTTAAAATCAATCCGAAGAGTATTAATAAGAGATTTTATGCGCGTGCCGTACTCTGGCTCCGTGCACGCTGGAACGTAGAGCCTTTCCCTTTCGATTGGCGTAAGGATATTAACGTTTCCTCAGATACCCTAGCAAGCTTTATCCGGGAAAAGTTTGGCGGACAACCGGTAAACCTTGTAGCCCATTCAATGGGTGGTCTTGTAAGCCGAAACTTTATTCGTCTTCATAGAGAACTCTGGGATAAGATGAAGGGTGACAATGGAGGCCGCGGAGGACGCTTAATTATGTTGGGGACTCCAAATTATGGTTCTTTTGTCATTCCGCAGACGCTGACCGGGATCGAGAAGCTCGTCAAATGGCTAGAAATAGCCGATCTCAGCCATAACATTGAGGAGTTGCTTGAGATTATCAACACGTTTGTCGGTATTTATCAGATGCTTCCTGCCCCTAGCAAGATTTCTGCCCCGATTCAAGCTATATATCGAAAAGATAGCTGGGGTAAATTTCCTGTTTCTGAGCGTCACTTTAACCGCACCATGCAATTTCATTTCGACCTTGAAAACGAACAAACAATAGATCCTGAGCGTATGATATATATTGCCGGTTGCAACCGAGAGACCCTATCAGGGCTTAAGCTAGTCGCACCTGGAGAGTTCGACTACGAAGTAACCTATGATGGCGACGGTCGCGTGCCGCATGAGCTTGGGCTACTCAAAGATGTCCCGACCTATTATATTGAGGAAACCCACGCCGACCTGGCAAGAAATGAAAAAGTGCTTACAGCGATAGACGAACTTTTAGAGCGCGGCCGTACTTCCGTTCTCTCTACCAAAACGATAGTTGCAAGGACCATACCCATAGGCGGAAAGCGGTGGCGTCGCCCTACAGGTGAGGAGCGGGTAGGTATTGAGCTTGAAACTATTGCCAAGCGGGCTAATAAGAACCAGGCCCAACCCGACGAGCTCCGAATAGCCGAGGAAACAATCATGGCAGCCGCAATGGGCCAGGACAAACTAGCAAAGAAGCCTCCACTACCTGAAGAAAAAAAGAAGCGTCCAGAGAAAAAAGAACGCCTGAAGCTTCGAATAGACGTGGTGCTAGGAGATATTACTCAAATACAATCTCCGGTAGTAGTAGTCGGACATTATAAAGGCGTAGCCCCAGTGCGCGCAGAAGGAGCAATAGATAAAGCAGTAGACTTTTGGATTTCTCGTGCCGCCGAGCGCGGTATGATAGGAGCCGATCTGGGAGAGGTCTTCTTTATTCCAATTACCCAAAATCAAATCGCTGCCAAAGCGGTACTAATAGCGGGTATGGGAGAAGCGGGAAGATTCACCCGAGACGACCTCCGCTACCTGATAGCCAATGTTACCTATGCTATATCGGCCCTGGGATTAGAAAGATTTGCCTCGGTGCTCATCGGTTCCGGAGAAGGTAACATGTCAAAAGAAAATGCTTTGAGAGAAACCCTGGAAGGAATAACCGATGGGCTAAACCGCTTACCGGAGAATAGTTTAAAACGTTTAAAACAGCTCATTCTGGTGGAGATTAGTGAGGATTATCACAAAGAAATTCTAGGTGCTTTAAACAAGTTTAAAAAGAATAAGACCATTCCCAATCTGGATTTACATATAACTAAACGAAAATTGCCGTCACAAAAGCGTAAAAGAAGACCCGACAAAGAGAGAGCACGTCCTCAAGACCTACCGTCACAGCCTTTACCCGGCGTCCAAATAACCGTCGAGAGAGATGGAGAGAAATTTCGATTCTCCGCTCTATCCAACACGGCAGTTGTTTCCGTTCGTGAAGTCGAGGTACAGTCATTCTTTGCAAACGGAGCATCGGAGCGTCTAATGACGGCCCAAACCAACGAAGAACAGGAAAAATACGGGCAGTTACTTTATACTTACCTGATTCCCGAAGACTTCCGGCAGGTCATAACTGACAACGATACGCTGACAATCATCTTGGATCGTAGCACGGCCTCCTTCCCGTGGGAGATGGCTGGCTTCAGAAAGCCTCGTGGTATTAACTTCTTTGGCCCCGACCTTAAACTAACACGACAATTCCGCACCCTGCTCTCTTCAGCCCCAGGAATTGCTCCACTGCTAAGTCGTGACTTGAAGGTTCTGGTTATCGCCGATCCGGCCCCTGAAGCGGAACTCCAGTTGCCCGGTGCTCGTCAGGAGGGACGGGAAGTGGTCAAGGTTCTAAATGATTTTAAAAAGAGCGCTAAGCTCACTATTGAAATCACAGATCGTATTGGTCCCGCCGAATGTGACCCGCTTGAAATACTCGCTCTTATATTTAACGAGGAATTTGACATTGTGCACTTCGCCGGTCACGGCGCCTTTGACGAGAAAACCCCACATCATGGCGGTTGGGTATTTGGCAGGGACTGCATCTTGTCCGCCAGAGAGATATTCCGGGCACGTCGGGTTCCACGATTGGTCTTTGCCAATGCCTGCTTCTCAGCCGTTGTTAGAGAAGGGAAAGCCATGACCGCAGACGAAATGAATCGCGAGTTGGCAGGACTCGCTGAAGCCTTTTTTGAACGCGGAGTCCAGAACTATATTGGAGCAGGATGGCCTGTGGACGACATTCCTGCGGTTGAGTTTGCCAGGGTGTTTTATGAGAAAGCCCTTAGTGGCGAAACATTAGGAGATGCGCTCTCAGAGGCTCGAAGAGCAATCCTGTACAACGGTTCAACCTGGGGAGCTTATCATCATTATGGACAAGTCAACGCAAGGCTGGTAGTAAAGTGAGAAAATGAATAGAATTGCTCTGTTGCAAAGATAAAGAAAACGCAAAATTAGAGTGCCCATCAATCTTGCTGTTGCGCTAAGACTAGAGGGCAACCTATTGTAGAGACGCATTGCAATGCGTCTCTACTTTGCCTACCCAGTCCGGAAAACGATGTTTGCAATAAAGCAAATAGGATAATCTAGTGCCCCTTAATCCATTTGAACTTGAAATCTTTCAAAACATCCTGAGCTCCATCGCGGAAGAGATGGGGATGGTTCTTGTGCGTGCGGCATTCTCCCCAAACATCAAGGAGCGAAGGGACTTATCCTGTGCGATATTCCAGTTAAATGGTGAGATGATAGCCCAGGCAGCACACATTCCGGTTCACCTGGGCTCGATGAGCTTTGCGGTGAAAGCCGTACTGGAAGAACCGGATATTAAAGACGGAGATATATTCATTCTCAATAACCCATTTAAAGGCGGCACTCATCTCCCCGATGTAACCTGCATCGCTCCGGTTTTCGTTG
This sequence comes from Deltaproteobacteria bacterium, assembly GCA_016187835.1. GTDB lineage: Bacteria > Desulfobacterota_D > UBA1144 > Nemesobacterales > CSP1-2 > JACPIY01. The sequence goes on from JACPIY010000069.1 coordinate 13,509, forward strand.
AAGGCAAGGTGGAATTTTTCGTAGCATCGAGAGCGCATCATGCAGATATAGGCGGAATTACGCCTGGTTCCATGCCCCTCTCCACATCAATTCACGAAGAGGGAATAATTATCCCTCCCTCCAAACTGTACAGGAAAGGAAGGCTAAACAGTTCTCTCTTCAAAAAAATTCTCTCTGCTACCAGAGACCCGGAAGAGAGAGAAGGAGACTTTAAGGCTCAAGTCGGAGCGCTTGAACTGGGAGAAAAGAGACTAAAAGCGGTGGTAGAAAAGTATTCGCTCGAAAAGATAAAAGCGGCCGGGTTTGAGCTTTTAGATTATAGCGAAAGAATGATGAGAGATGTAATAAGACAAATACCGGAAGGAGTCTATGAATTTGAAGATTATATGGACGATGACGGAGTGGGTACGAGAAAAATACCCATTAGAGCCACAATCACAATAAGTAGAGGAGGGGCAAGAGTAGATTTTAGCGGAAGCTCGCAGCAGGTAAAGGGATGTCTCAACACACCGCTTAGCGTTACAACAGCAGCGGTCCTTTACGTATTTCAATGCCTTGCTCCTTCAGGGATGCCTTTAAATTCAGGGCCGCTAAGAGCGATAGACATCCATTCTGAAAAGGGCTCTATTCTTAACGCCCAATTTCCCGCCGCTGTTGCAGGAGGAAATGTTGAGACCTCACAGCGCGTCGTGGATGTGGTATTCGGTGCGCTCGCCAGCGCAATTCCCGAGAAAATCCAGGCTGCAAGCTCGGGTTCGATGAGTAACATCACATTCGGTGGAAAAAATCCAAGAACAGGAAAAGATTTCGCCTATTATGAGACAATTGCAGGCGGAATGGGAGGGAGGTTTGGGAAAAACGGCGTAAGCGCTGTCCATACACACATGACAAATACTCTTAACACTCCTGTTGAATCTCTAGAAAGGGAACTGCCTATTATGATAGATACATATTCCATAAGAAGAGGAAGCGGTGGAAACGGTAAATATAGAGGCGGTGACGGAATTATAAGGGCATACAAATTTCTCTCTAAATCAACCGTTACTCTGATCACTGAGCGGAGAAGATTCGCCCCTTATGGAGTTCAGGGGGGGAAACCCGGTAAGCGAGGGAGAAATGTTCTAATTCGGGATAAAAAGTCTAAATTAACCTCTCCTAAGTTAACTATTAAGGTCAAAAAGGGGGATATTGTCCGCATAGAAACTCCGGGTGGCGGTGGGTGGGGGAAGAAGTAAACCTTATAATAATTTCCATTAATTAAGTCCTTATAATATTAATGCTAGTGGAACAAAGTTTAAAACCCTTTCGTCCTTGCCTCAGTACTTGAAATGGCAAAGTGGAGTCTTACGAAGTAGCGGGATAAAAAAGTTGTCATTTCGACTGAAAGGAGAAATCTAAAGAATATTATCATTCAAAAACTTCCATTCGGGATTTTGCCCTTCAATAAGTTTTTTCTTCTTTTCCCTTCTCCATTTCTCAATTTCTTTTTCCCTCCTAATCGCCTCTTCTGCACTTTTGCATACTTCACAATAAACCAGATTGTAGCAGTGATATTTCCCTGCAAAAGTTTTTTATCCCCTCTATTTTCATAATGTTCTTCGAGCCTTCTTGCGAGATTATTTGTAACACCAATGTAGAGAGTAGTTTTATTTTGATTAGTGGTTTTATAAAGATAATAGTTGTAAGTACTCGTTAAGAAAAATATACTCACATTTAACTAAAAAGGTTTAGATTTCTCACATGCGTTCGAAATGACGGTACAAAGTCCCCTCCCCTCCGAGGGGTGGTCAGGATGGGGGCAGCGGTATGAACACTCCAACAAGTTCAATTCGATCGGGTTTATGGTTGCAGCTTGAAGCCGCTCCTATGGCGAATATTAATTTGTTGTAGGAGCGCTACCTTGGTGCGAAAGCAAAAACGGTCTCAGCTGAACCCGTTCGTCTATCCTGAGCTTGCCGAAGGACCGTCGAAGGACGATGTACCAGTAATTATCTCAGTAATAGGCATGAACGTCTAATTGCTAGAAAATATCGAAATCTTTCCTTCAGGCTGGATTGAATGGGGAATATCCTAAGAACTGCCAACGCAAAGGAATAGCACCAGCAATTTCTATTACCCGCTCGATTTCGAATTCCACCAAGCGTTCAGCTCCAGTAAATTCTGCAATACGATTCTTGTCCCATATCACCTGTGCTTTCCCCGTGATCTGGAGGGTGTTACCGCGCTCGAAATCAATGAACAGCAGCCCTGCATTAGGGTTTACTGAAATGTTGCCGAGAGTATTAAACATGTTATTCCCCGAATAATCAGGGAATATAAGCTTATTTTCATTTAAAACACGGATGAAACCCGGATAACCACCGCGATGGGATGCATCCGCGCCAGTCTCGGGATCAAAGCTTGCAATGAAAAAGGTGTCAGCCTTTGCAATCCAATTTCTTTGTTTTTCGGTAAGATTTTCTACGCGCTGAATACTGTGCGCCACTTGGCTTTCAGCAGGATCAGCAACTACATCGCGTGCCTGGATGTACTTGGGACAGAGGGCATAAACCCTCTCCGCATGAACATAAATGCCACCATTCTGTAGTAATTCTGCCTTGCCTTTTACCTTCATGCGCCGCCTGGTAGAAAGCTCGATCACGAGTACTCCGATTTCATCTCCGGTTTGTAGATTTTCGGTCAGTGGATCACCAGAAACAGGTTCGGCGTCAATTCTTAATGTCCTCTCATCTACTGGCTTCATAAATCCAGGTTTGCCTGTCAATATTGATGCCCAGACCCGGCCATCAGAACCAACCGTGCTCATAACCACTATCCGTTGACTGCGCAAGAATTCTTGTGCAACTGACGGCATAGTTGAGCGGATTACGCCGGCAACACGTCTGGCTGTGTCTTGTACTCCTGCGCGAGCTTGAACCTCAAATTCTCCAGCATAAAATTTTGATTTCATTAGGTCCTTTTAAAAACATCGTGGGCAAGACTTGGCTTGCAATCTACTTTCTCACTAATTATTGATTTCAATATCTCCTCGATACATATCATATGCCTGATGATATTCCATCACGCGTGCAACCTCAGAGATAAACCCTTCATCGTATCCCGCGCGTCGCAGCAGATGAAAGCCCATTTCCATGCCGGAAGTTATGCCCCCTGCTGTGATGATACGCCCTGAATCAACAACCCGCGCCCTGCTTATCCGACATGAGGGTGCAATCTGCGCCAATCGGTCAATAGGATTTTTGCCAGGTGGAGACGATTCCACCCGATCCGGTTCCTTGCGGCAGGTTGCTGATATATCGTTCAATAATTCCATCTTTCCATAGACCCATGATCCGGTACATACACTCGTCAGTAGACAAGATTCGGGGAGAGAGCGAATGAAATCATGCAAACGCTTGTTATACATCTCCTGTCTGGTGCCGAATCCGCCGGGAATCAGAAATGCATCCATGGCGGGTTGGTCGTTGAACGAATAATTTGGTAAAACAGTGAATCCGGCTTGTGTCTGAACCGGCCGAAAAGCCTCCGCAACTAAAAAAGCATCGAGTTCAGGATCAAACCTGCGAGCCACGGAGAACACGCCGTATGGGGCGGCGAAGTCAACTATCTCGGCGTCTTTAAAGACGTAAATTCCCAACCTGAATCCATATACACGCTGGTAATTCTTCTGATCTGAACCTTTTAAATTATGTTTCTTAGCCATAATTGCCTCCTTATTAAATAATTTAGTGAATTTGGTTTGTAGAAATAAACATAAACAAACCCTCAGCGGCTTTCACAACAGGACGCACCCTTTTCTCCTGTAGAGAATTATAATTTAAAAGAATCCGCAGGATGTAGCACCGGGTGTTGAAGCAATACTTTCCACACCGGTTGGACTGTAGATTTCAAGTCTTATGCCGTCTGGGTCTTCAAAAAATATACCTCCAAATTTCGCCCCCTCTGCATGTGGTACTATACCTTCATAGAGAAAGTGTACGTTGAGCGCGCGGAGTTTATTCTCGATTTCCTTCACCTCCTCAATCGTATCCACCTGAAACGAGAGGTGATGCAGTCCAGGATGGTGCCTCTCAAAACGGCCCTCGCCTTGCTCCCAGAGGGTCAAAACTACCTTTTGACCATCGCCTAAAAACACGAACTCACGGCCTTCAGCCTGCGATTCGAGCATGACCCGAAAACCAAAAGTTCCTGATAGAAACTCTTGGAGCGGCCAATGTCGCTGACGTTCAGGCCCACGTGGCCCGTTTGTAATGCCTGAATTTGCGTTTCATTACCCATAGCTTGGAACCTCCTTTTTAACTAACTGTCAAAATGTATTTTTGATAGTTATGCAGGATAACGAGTATTTCTAACTTGTCAAGAGTAATTTTGATGGTTATAATCAATTCTGTTGTTTTTTGCTAAGAGGATAACCAATGCGAAATGAAGGAAATGCGTCGAAGTTAATATTTGTCGGTAATCACATATGCCTGGATTTCATCAACACACAGATAATCCATAAGGGCCGTATTGTGGACCTGCTTCGAGATTTCTCTCATTTGGTAGAATGGTTGGCAGAAACTGAACTCCTCGATTTTACCAAATCAAAAGAAACTCTCAGGAAATTGACTGGAAACCCTGAGAGGGAACGAGTGTTAGCGCAGGCGCGGGAGTTTCGAGCCGTCTTGAGAGCTATAATTGAGAGGATCATAGAAGGAAAACCTATTCAGAAATCAGCAATTGATGCAATTAACAAATTACTCAGTAATCGCATTGGGTATCCTCAACTGATTCAAGCAAGAAACGGATTCAAAACTCAGTTTTATGCAGAATCAAGTGAAGCAATTCACCTTATCGTGCCTATTGCGGAGTCTGCGAGCGATCTTCTCTGTCATGGAGATTTTTCCCTAATCAAGAAGTGCGATAATCCTGATTGCATACTTTATTTCTATGATATAAGCAAGAATCATGCTCGCCGCTGGTGCAGCATGAATATATGCGGCAATAGGATGAATGAACCGCCCGAGACTGAGATACGTGGAAGCATTCCCAGTAGATTATCAGGGACAAAGACTTATTTGTTTAAGAGACCCCCAGAATTTAAGTGGTAAGATGCTTTTCGTTTCGTCCGAAGCCCTTTTTATAATAAGCCAGTTTGATGGAAAACACTCAATACTTGACATTCAGGAAACATTCATGCGAAAGTTTGGCAATCTTATTTTCCGCGACGAGATTGATGGATTAATCAATCAACTGGACGAAGCCCTGATGCTCGACAGTGAAAACTACAGGAATTTTAAAATTAAGCTTGAAGAAGAGTTTAAAAACTCTTTTGTGAGAAAATCAAGTCATGCGGGACTGTCCTATCCTCTCCAAGCAGATGAAGTCAGAAAGTGGCTAAGCGATTTTTTTGAAAAGGCTGAGCAGTCCCATCCAGCTAAAATTGACAATGGGAAAATCAGTGGAATAGTTTCTCCTCACATAGATTTTAGAAGGGGTGGACACTCCTACGCTCTTGCATATAGAGAATTAATAAACTCCGATGCAGATACTTTTATAATATTTGGAACATCCCACTACGCAGAAGTGGAAAACCCTTTTATCCTGACGAAGAAAAACTTTTTAACGCCCTTTGGGGAAGCGGAGACCGACACCAAAGTCGTAGAGGAGCTTACCCGACATTGCAACTGGGACCTTTTTGAAGGGGAAATCTTCCATCGCCAGGAGCATTCAATCGAGTTTCAAGTGGTTTTTCTTCAGCATCTCCTTGGGGAGAAAAGAAGGTTTAAGATAGTGCCAATACTGTGCAACTCATTCTTTAGGATGATACATAATGGAAAATCCCCCAGGGAAGATGGAATGGTTTCAACTTTTCTTAATTTGATTGGAGACCTAATTTCATCCAAGAACGGAGTTTTTGTTATAGCAGGTGCCGATATGGCTCATGTCGGTTTAAAATTTGGCGACACCGAACCTGTGGGTGAATCTACGCTTGCATGGATAAAGGAGAGGGACCTTTTGAGTCTTTCCTTCACGGAGAATATTGATGCAGAGGGGTTTTTTAAATCCGTAGAAGAAGAAAAGGACAAGAGAAAAATCTGCGGTCTCTCACCGATTTATGCTCTTCTTTCTACAATAAAAGCCGAAAAAGGAAAGCTTCTGCACTACGACCAGGCACTTGAGCCGGATACCGGCTCCGTGGTTAGTTACGCTAGCGTTGGATTTTATTCATAGTTCAATCCAGCCACTAAGTTACGAAGACACAACGGAAGAATATTCGCTTTACGGTTTTAAATGGTAATAAAAATTAGTCTATAACCCGTAGCGACCTAATGACATTATGACTTAACGATTACAAAGTAATATGAGCTTCAAAACTTTATCGCAACGAGAATAATTACTTGCTCGAGAAATTGAGATGGCACCTATATTTTACAGAAGTGGAACGACAACTTACTGTGATCTTTGATACATAGAAATCACCGTGCGAAATTTTCCTGCTGTACGGTCAATAAAGTCAATAAAAGAGATGTCTACCTTGGTGTCTAGGCCAAATATGCTGGCAAATTTGGCTAAGAGGCGCCCCCTTGTCTCCGGGCAGTTGCAACTTTTAGCAGCTACGACCGCCACACGGAAGTGAGTAGTACTCTCCTGAACAATCTGGTATTGCCAGATCTCGTCTTCGTTTGTGAAGATAAGGCGCACAAACTGTGGGTGCACTATCTGGCCGGAAGCCAGATGAATTAAATCATCACTGCGGCCTTGAGGAAATGAAAGCAGGGGCAATGAACGCCCACATGGACACGGGTCTTGCTGCATGCAGGCAATATCCCCCAGGCGGTAGTTCAGCAGCACCGTTGCACGGTTGACCAGATTCGAAACTACCACGTCACCGCTTTCACCAGCGCATACCGTCTCGCCATTTATATTGATAATGCGTACTGGGTAGAGGTCAATATTTAAATGCAAACCCAGCCCCTTGCGACATTCAAACCCAATCTTGAACGCCTCGACAGCTTGATAGGTACTGAGTACAGGAATACCAAAGGTCTGCGAGATTAAGCGCCTGACTGAATCAGATAAACCTGTTGAGCTAAATGTGATGACTTTGGGTCGGTGAAATGGCCCGCCGGTATTATAAAGAAACGGAAACAGGATTTCTAAGTAGGACCCGAAAGTACTGTGAATGACATCCGGTTGAAATTCATTCAATTGAGGGATGATTTTCTCGGGCGGGTCTAGTAGGTATAGATACTGTCGCCGTATCCGAATGCCGGGGGGAAAAAAGGCCCGTTTCAGGCAGAGTTCCTGCACCTCCTGGGCCGTGCTCAGTCTCGCCCCAATTACCGTTTCGCGGTATCCTAGAGATCTTCCGACAAGCGTCGCAATAATCGAACGTTCTCGTTCGCCATGTGCAGCATTCTGAAATAGGGCAGCCGTATCGTGATAGACTGTACAGGGCGTACCAGTACTGCCCCCGCTACGCAACATAAGATAACGATTGAGAGGTTCTGCCGTCGAGACAAAATACTCAGGATCACGCTGGAGTTGATCACGTTCCAAAAGAGGAAGCTTAGCCAGATCCTCCGCACACAGAAAGTCAGAGGGTATCAGGTTAAGCCGATCCATTGTCTCTCGGTAGTAGGGCACAGTACGATAAGCATGTGACACCATGCTCTGCACCCGTCGTGCCTGGGTACGCTTGATAGCGTCAAGCGACTTAAACGGAATTTGACATTGACCACGCAGGTGATAGGCCTGATAAGCAGTCCACATTAAGCGATTTAGCCACATCAATTCCCTCTCAACTCTTTGGTGTCTTCATATTCCACTGAAAACCCGATGACCTAATTAGTAAACCCGGGAACCAATGGCTCATAATGTCCGTCATGTGGCGCGGCATTTCCCTGTCAACCGGCCTCTCAAGATGCAAATAAATTACACCGCAAATTCCGCACATTTTACTAGCTCGTTTTATGCCTAAACTGTAGTGACACCACAAACTGGGCACATTTTAAGCTGTTTTTAGTGATGGCGCAAGTTGAGGTTGTTGTGTTCCCCGGTGTTGCTAAAACTCGACCGGAGTAAGATAGACTATATTATAACCTTTAAACCCTTCCATCCCTGTTCCAGCATCGGACAGTTTTCACAGCGCACCTTTACATCACAAAAGCTAATATTACATTTAACCTTCCGTCCTGCAAGTGCGAACGCAACACGTTCAAGACGCTGGGTCGTGCGTCCTTTGATTAGCACGACATCTCCGGGCCAAGACTCTCACGTAACACCTCGAACGCTTTGAACACACTTCTCTCAGCATTGATCAGTGCGTCCCGTGGAAGTCCACCACGTACTGCACCTGCCGCATATGGTTGATAGTTTCCACCAACGAAGACAGCATATGAGGCAATCTTTGCGATGCGTTCACCAATTTGCCGATAAATAGGGCCTTGGCTTCCAGGTGGTTCCTCCACCTCACCAAGAACTACAATCCGTCGCTCAGCAGGTATTTCAGATAACACGTCAAGGGCAGCTTCGATCGTTTCTAGCGCCGACTTGAAATCATCTCGAAGGATAATCGCACCGTTTGCGAGATGTATAGGCTCTATTCGGCCCGGCGTTGGAGGCATTGCTTCAAGTGCTGGGATAACCTGGCCAAGAGTAAATCCTTCAGCAAGCGAGACCGCCACTGCCGCAAGAACCGGATACACCATATGTTTACCAATAAGACGGATGCGTAAATTGCACGTCTCGCCTTCTGCGTGTAGTTTGAACCTTGTGCCGTTCGGCCAGTCGAGAGTTATATCACTTGCGCATACATCATTCATCTTGTCAGTACCGATATAACCCGTGCACACGTCTGATTCTTCATCCAGAGAACATTTGGATCATCACCATTAAGTACTGCGATACCTGATGCAGAGAGTATCCGCACGAGGGTTAAAGACAGATGGGTATGCCATATGATAGAATAGCCTTTGATTAACGGCTATAATAACCTCGTGGAGGATTTAATCATTCGTGCACTGAAAGCGTGGATTAGTGAACTTCGCATGGAATACCTAATACAGGGTCATTCAAAATTTGCTGGCCATCGTTTCGGTTTTCTGGTCAATGTTAAGGCGACGCTTATGAAACATGGCATTCAAAAGGATGATTCTCTAACCCCTTTTTTCACAGTGTCTCTGTGTCCATATAGCTAAAAATGTTGAATAACCTATTTATAGTGGATGCGCATGAGGATATTGCATATCACCTGAGCTATTTTAATAGGGATTTCATAAGTCCTTCCATTCCATGCATGATTACACTCCCCTGGTTAAAAAAAGGAGGTATCAGATTGGTTTTTAATACGATCTTCGTTCCTCTAGAATGCAAACCTCATAAGACGGTCGAGGTTGCCCTTCAGCAACTATCAATATACGACGGGATTTATAAGGAGCACAAGAACGATATCTTTCAGGTAAAAAACGATGGTGACTTATCAAGGCTAGAAGAAGATTCAAGAATCGGATTTCTTACATTGATTGAAGGAGCTGACCCGATTGAGAAACCCGAAAATCTAATTGAATTTTACGAAAGAGGCGTTCGGATTTTAGGGCTTGCATGGAACGACCAAAATCAATATGCGTCGGGTAGTGATACGGATTCAGGCCTGACAAAAGAAGGAATAGAATTAATCAAACGAATGAACGATCTAAGAATTACTCTCGATCTCTCGCATCTAAACGAGCGATGCTTTTGGGAAGCTATCGAACTCACAAATCTAGTCCCAATCGCATCCCATTCAAACGCTAGAACCCTTACCGACCATCCCAGAAACCTAAGAGACGACCAACTCCGGGCGATCTCGGAAAGAGGCGGTGTGATTGGAGTCGTCTTATACAACGATTTTCTCAGAACGGGAAGTGAGAATCCAACTCTGGAAGATATATTTGCCCACGCAGACTACGTAATCAACTTATGCGGAGAAGACTACGTTGGAATCGGAAGCGATTTAGACGGAGCGGAAGCCGATGATTTTCCAAAGGAAATTCGCACCGTAGCCGACATTCCAAAGATTGCCGAATTCTTCCTTCAGAAAGGCTACTCAGAAGAGCGCGTAAGGAAGATTATGGGTGGGAATTTTATGAGGGTGTTGAGAGATAATTTGTAGTTACCCATACATTTCTAAGGTCTCTTTTTGAGTTGCTGCCCTACTAAACATATCGTGCAAGAGTCTAACGACTAAGCTCAGCGGCCGTAGGTTACGGCGGCCCGCTGAAGCGGACTGTTATGCCGAGACTCATCTACTGCCACTTGATCTTCTCGCTCAGGCGGTTGTAGTAGCTACGGATGCGCGGGAGGTCAGCAGGTAGCACACCTAGGATTCTGTCCATCCACCAGAGCTCACCGTATCCAGTTATCGCACCTAGAATACGATAATCCTAATTTCAAATCAATGAGAAATAGAAACCCGCCTGTAGTGAACTTGTCGAACTGCCCAAAAAAGAAACTCCTTGACTCCGTACGCGAAGCCATACAGCGAAATCATTATTTAAAGGGCACCGAAAAGCATTGATGTAGGGGCTGATGCCCTCATCAGCCCTAAAAGCTCGTTCGGGGAACGAGCCCTACATTTCTCGATAATCTTATCTATAGCTAAATACTTTTTTAAATTGGCATTACGTCCAATGGAATCAGATGATCCATTTTGTGCTACTGTAACTGTGTGTTGTTGGTATTTTTAGATTACATTTCAACGCGCTACGAGCTCGAGAATAGCCTTTATAACAAAATCCGGTCTCTCACACTGCACAAAATGCCCAACGTTTGGAACAACATGGCGCATGTATGTATTAGTGAAGTACCGTTCCTTGTTAGCCGATGTTTCTGGATGCGTTGCACCGTCGTCGGCTCCGTGGATGACAGTGGTTGGAACTGTGATAGGGGGCAGATCAGCAACAACGGTCTCAAGACCGCTATAGTAAGGGTCACTAGATGCGTTTCCCCAGCGATGGCGATAAGAGTGTATTGCTACGTCCACAAAGTCCGGGTTCTCGAATGACTTCGCTGTTTTCTCGAAGGTTGCATCATCAAAATGCCAGCCAGGAGACCAGGTTTCCCAGAGCTTACGGCAAAATCCACGCCGGTCAGTTTCAAGCGCTATTCGACCGTGCTCCAGTGCAAAATACCATTGATACCAGTAAGCCCTTGCTTGTGCAAATGAAATGACCTGATTGGGATTGTTAGTACCATAGCCGACCGAAATTGCAACGAGCCCCAGCGTCCTTTCCGGCTGGATTTCAGCTACGATATAACCCGCGCGAGCACCCCAATCATGACCGACAAGTATATACTGTTCGATTTCCAATGCATTAGCAAAATCAATGACATCCTGCCCAAGTGCCGTAAGCTGCCCGCTACGCGGTGTTTCTTTGTCCAGAAACTGAGTCGGGCCAAAGCCCCGTAAATAGGGAGCAATAGTTCTATAACCGGAATCAACCAATTCTCCAATAACACCGTCCCATGTCCGCACATCATCGGGAAACCCGTGAACAAGGATAACAGGTAGGGCCTTCATGTTGCCCTGCTCTTCGTATGCAATTTTAAGACGGGGTGTTTGTGCGTATTTGAGCGTTTGAACCATATTTTATACCATTTTAAGAAAATAATTATCCATTGATGTAGGGACTGATGCCCT
>JACPIY010000070.1 GCA_016187835.1 Deltaproteobacteria bacterium
GGGGACAGACAGGAATGTCTGTCCCACCGATATTAATGTTAAAAATATTACACCAGAAGAGATTTTTTATTATATTTATGCCACCCTCTACTCAAATACCTACCGCACAAAATATGCAGAATTTCTAAGAATAGATTTTCCCAGAGTTCCTTTCACGAAGGATTACGGAGTGTTTAGCAGAATGGCAGAGCTAGGGAAAAGGCTTGTTGATTTGCACCTTTTGAAATCCCCGGGGCTTGACACTCCAATTGCAAAATTTCAATGTAAAGGAGATGACAAAGTTGAAAAAGTAAGATACGAACCTGTAGGGGCAGGTCATGACCTGCCCAGAATTTATATCAACAATAATCAATATTTTGAAGGTATAAGAAAAGAGGTTTGGGAATACCAAATTGGAGGCTATCAGGTTTGCCAAAAGTGGCTAAAGGATAGAAAGGGAAGAAAGCTATCCCTTGATGATATAAGGCACTATTGCAAGGTTGTTACAGCCATTCAAATGACAATAGAAGTTCAGAAAGAAATTGATGCTATTTATCCAAAAGTTGAGAATGAGATCATAGAATTTGAAAAAGAGGTAATCGAGTCTTAAAGCTCTATTTAATAAGGCTTTGTTTTACTTTGTAGTGGAAAGGTGTCACTATAACATAAAAATAGTGCTATTTAAGTGGGGTGATAGTAATGAGACTAGAAGAAATTAAGCTCCCGGATGAGTTGTTGGAAGAGCTAGAGAAAATAGCAAAGAAAACATCCAAGCCTAAATAATTCCATTTAAGAAGAGCAATCAAAGCTTACATTGAAGACTACAGAGACTTGGAAATAGCCCTAGAGCGTTCCAAGAATAAAAAAGACCGCACCATGACTAGTAAGCAGTTGAAAAAGGCACTTGGCATATAGAATCACCTATCAAGAAAAAGTCTTTGAGGACTTAAGCAACCTACCCAAGAAAGAATCCGCTAGAATAGTGAACAAGCTAGAAGCCGTGCTTTCGGATAAACCAGCTTCATTTCCCCAGCTTAAAGGTATTAATCTTTCTTTCCTCACTTACCTCCAGTGAGCTTCCTTACCGCAGAGATAAGGCCATCAGATTTAGAACTTTTCACTGAGCCAAATATGACTATATCGGAAGGTGTGACGGACTTGCCATAGTAAGCCCTGTTCAGGGAATCCCTGACATCCACTATAGAACCCTCGAGCGACAAGCCTCCGTAAAGCCCTTTCGAGCGTGATAGAACGACAAGGTCGGCGATTATATTACCAGCTCCAACACCTGCTCCGACCGGCCCGGCAGTAATACTGAGATCAGCTCCAAGTTTTACACCGGTATTTAGCAAACGGTTCAGGCCGCGCTCAGTCCGCACCACAATAATTGTCTCCGCCACTTGCGCTCCTGCAAGCAAACCGAAGCTCACCCCGCCGATAGTATAGAATGCCGGCCCATTCCAATTACCCGATTTTTTATCGCGTGCCAGCAGAACGCCACTCCCACCGGAGCCTCCCAAGATCAACCCTCCCTTTATGATCTGGGGCATGATCAGCACACCCTTGGCTTCCCTCAGCAACTCTCTCCATTCGGGGTAAAGATTAGGGTCTAACCGAAAGCTCTCCGCAGTAATCTCTGCTTTAGTGACAATATCCCTTGCATCACGCGCGTCGTCTGCCCAACTTGGAGCAGACATAGTAACGATTAATATTCCAATGAGCATAACCAAGACTAATTTAACATCAATAATCTGTGACTCTCTCTTTTGTTGAATCTCACAAATTTTTTTTGTTCTTTCATTCAACATCATAGCTCCTCCTTACTCTTTTTTATTTTATCAAGTCAACTTTTTTTATTTGATTACCTAAATTGTTCCTGACTGAGAGTTTTTTGGACTTATTGCCCGCAACGAATCTAATTACTCTTAAATTTAAGAGATACACCGACCTTGAGGAACTTATTCTCTGCTTTGACATTAAGAATGAAGTTTATACAACTACCACTGAATCGTCAGTCCCATAAATATTTTGTTCGTACCTATCTGCGTGCTGGTCATTTTCCCAGCGATGACCATCAATGAGATACTTGAACCTGTACTCTCTGCCTGTCTCCAGTTCTAAGGTCACTGTGAAATCACCGTCCTTAAGCCTTTTCATTAAATTAGCTTCGTTATTCCACTTGTTAAATTCCCCAACAATTACTACGTCCTTAGCTTCAGGAGCAAGCTCTTTTGAAAGCCTGAAAGTAACTCTACATATTGGCTTAGACTTTAAGTACTGCTTTTTAATGCCGACTTTCTCTAAACTCTTCGAGGATCTCTTTGAAGTCTTTCCGGTCATTTCTTCACCATCTCCTTGAAGATTTTATCTCGAACTTCTTTCGGTAGATGCCTTTCCAAATATTCTATCACAGCTTTTCTTACAATTTGAGCAGGCCTCATTTTTAGATGCCACTGTGACTGATTAAGCATATCTACAAACTCTTTTGGGGCTTTTACATAAATCGCCTTTTCCATAGGTTCCTTCTTTTTTTCTTCCTTTTTCTGCTGCATATTAAAAATATTAAACATAGTGTAGATACGAGGCAAATAATATTTTCAAGAGTAAAAATTTTTCCGGCCAGGAATTACAAATTTAATCTGGAAATGGAAAAGAATTGTCTACCGTAGAGACGCATTGCAATGCGTCTCTACGGTATTAATGACGTTGCCAATATGTGCTATCTTGTAGGGAACGCATATATGCGTTCCCTACATCCGTGTCTAAGTCGTTCGACTGGGCCCACGACCAGATCTGAAGAACTCCTCTATATTATATTTCATCTTAAAAAGTTATATCAAACTCTGATTGAAGTAACTCATCCCATAAACTTTCAGGTATTGATCGCCCCACCGCAGGAGCTGCCTGCGCCTGCCGTACAACCAAAGCAATGGCGTCCAGTAACAATCTGACGCTGTGCTAACATCTCCACATTAAAATCACGAATGTGCGGTCGGCTTGCATCCGGTTGTTTTGATTCCAAGTCCAGCATCTGATTGAAGTCGCAGTCAAAAATCCTTCCATCCCATGAGACAGAAATGGTGTTACGACACATCAATCCCGAAACGGTTGCAGGATTGAACGAGTTAACCAAAATTTCCATATAACTCCGTAAATTGCCTGATTCTTCAAGCCATTCCAAAAACCGGGAGATTGGCATATTGTTGATTGTAATCAAGCGATCGAAGGTGATACCATAGTTCTTTTCCAATGCAGCCTTCCATTCCCTTTCCATTGCAGTCTGATTTCCTGGAAGATACGCCCCCGCCGAATTGGAAACGAGTGTAAGGCGTAGATCGGGATCACCCTTGCCGTATCCTACATCGTTAAGACGTCTCAGCGCCTGCATTGATTTTTCATAAGTTCCTTCCCCTCTTTGGGCATCTGTATTTCTCTTCCTGTAGTGAGGGAGTGAACAGACGATTTCCACACTCCGCTCGGCAAGCCATTCAGGCAGATCGCGAAAGCGAGGGAGAAGCAATACGGTGAGATTGCAACGGTCTATTACCTGCTTGCCTCTTGATATGCACTGGTCAATTAAGTATCGGAAATGTGGAATTAGCTCTGGAGCACCTCCCGTAATATCAACCGTATGTGCCTCTGTTTTATCAAGGGCGCGAAGGCATGCATCAATCGTCTCAAGATCCATATTCTCCTCTACCCGATCCGGTCCGCTATCCACATGGCAGTGGCGGCATGTCATGTTGCATAGCTTGCCGACATTGATCTGGAATATCTCAATTTTTGCTGGCATTAATTTCTCCCATCCGCAAGCGGAAAGGGACGCGGCGAAATTCCCTACATGTTGAGTTTTTGAAAGATCGAGCAACTCTAAGGTCTCGATTTGTTTTCGAGTGGAAGCCAATGGTAAACGCCTTGATTTTAGTGAAGTGGTAGGTTTGGAACCCGCCTCCTTGCTACTCAAATCAATATCCTCTTCAATCAAAACCTCGGATTTTTCTATTGCTTCAGCCATCTAAGCCTCCACCGATAATCATTTTGTTTTTACAAAGAACACAAAATATCGTCTTTCTACATTCCCGATTTTTTGACGTGATCCAGCATCTGCAAGCCGTGAACTAAAGAAGCTCCCCCGCGAATGGCTGTCGCTACATGAATGGCCTCGGTCATCTGCTCAAGATCCGCCCCTTGCTGCAAGGACTCTTTACTATAGGCATCAATACAGTAAGGACACTGCACCACATGCCCAACAGCAAGAGCGATCAAGGCTTTCTCCCGCGATGATAGTGCTCCGTCTTCGAAGACTGACTTATAGTAGTCAAAAAACTTTTCTGCGAGTTTAGGACTGCCTTCGCTGATCTGGCTAAAATGGGCAAGATGTTCCGGTTTGTAGTATTGATCCATCTCAATCCTCCTCTAACAATTTATTTACATTTTAACTATATCCAAGTCGGAAATAAATTCAGAATCTTACCTGTAGTGAATTAAAACAACTGAGCACACACTTAGAGACTATGTGATGGTGAATGAGCTTTTTCTCATGTCTTACCAGTTTTGTTGCTCCAAAAGGCTATTTAGTTCTGGATTGATAGGATGACTTTTTAAGGAAAAGGATTCTAATTTGAGCACATTCGATCACCAGTGTTGTTGGAGTATGAGAAAAGAAACTCTGAAGTTTTATTGTTTTACCCCTATTGACACACTGTAATTTCTAGTGAGATAATGGTCGGCAACTAAGCACTGTAGTCTGGAATGTTACAAGAAAAAGAACACTGCAATGGAGCAATCAAGAAGAACTAGAGAAATAAGATTAGTTCTTCACACTAATTACAAACCAAGAAAGGAGGAAGGGAAAGGTTAAAAGAATTCAAAGAATTTGCTATGCGGGGCAATATGGTTGATATGGCAGTTGGAATTATAATAGGCGCTGCATTCGGCACAATAGTACAGTCTTTAGTCGGCGATGTTATTATGCCGCCGATTGGTCTGGCTTTGGGAAACATTGATTTTTCAAACCTCTTTGTGCTTCTAAAAGAGGGCGCCGCGGCTGGACCTTATGCTTCTCTTGCCGACGCTCAGAAAGCCGGTGCGGTTACGATTAACTACGGCAAGTTCCTAAATACAATAATCAGCTTCATCATCGTTGCCTTTGCAATGTTTCTTCTCATTCGGGGTATAAATAGCATGAAGAAACAAGAAGAAGCGGCACCTGCAACACCACCAGCGCCTTCAAATGAAGAAAAATTACTGGCCGAGATCCGCGATATTCTAAAACAAAGATAGATGTCGGTGTCCAGGCAGTAAAGGAGGGAACCTCTTATTTCAAATTTCAGCGGGAAAATCCTGATCTTATATAGGCGTCCGATTTCTATTTCGAGTCATAGGATCGCTTAAATCGTTCGTTATGCATCGTTCTAAATCTTTTTCGACGTCTTTTCCGGTCAATAAATTAAAAACATACAATTAGCAAATCAAGATTGCTTTTTTCCTTAAATTACTCACTGCTAGCTTACGCCAATCCGCTACAACCGAAAATTGACAAACTATTTCACAGGTCTTAGAATAAGTTTGGCGTGTTTGAAAACGGAGGAGAGTAAAAAATGAGTAGTAATATAGTAAAGATATTTGATACGACTCTTAGGGATGGAGAGCAGGCACCTGGTTGTGGTATGACCCCGGAGGAAAAGCTCAGGGTTGCGCATCAGCTTGAAAAACTTGGAGTTGATATCATTGAGGCCGGGTTCCCAATTTCGTCTGAAGGGGATTTTCAATCGGTAAAACTAATTGCCGATAAAATCAGAGGATGCGAAATAGCCGGGCTATGCAGGGCTAATTTTGCTGATATAGATAGAGGCTGGGAAGCAATAAAGGGAGCCGAAAACCCAAGGATTCATACCTTTATCGCTACTTCCGATATACACCTTCAACATAAACTCAAAAAAACAAGAGACGAAGTGCTTGAAATCATAAGCACTGCCGTAAAACACGCAAAGCGTTATACAGATAACGTTGAGTTTTCGTGCGAAGATGCAACAAGAACAGGACTAGATTACCTCTGCCGCGCCGTAGATATAGCCATCAGGACAGGTGCGACTACAATTAATATTCCAGATACAGTGGGATTCACGGTACCTGAAGAATTTGCATATGTTATAAGAACTCTGAAAGAGAAGGTTCCAGGGCTGGATAATGTTACTCTAAGCGTGCACTGTCATAACGATTTGGGACTTGCAGTCGCAAATTCAATTGCCGCCATGAAAGAAGGAGCAAGACAGGTCGAATGCACGATCAATGGCCTTGGAGAGAGAGCGGGAAACGCTTCTCTTGAAGAAATTGTTATGGCGCTGAAGGTGAGGAATGACCGTAATCCTTTTAAAACAAGAATAATCACAGAGCAGATTTATCCTACAAGCAGACTAGTCTCTCAAGTAACTGGAGTAAACGTTCAGCCGAATAAGGCAATAGTCGGCGCAAACGCATTTGCACACGAGGCGGGGATCCACCAGGACGGCGTTCTTAAAGAGAAAAGCACTTACGAGATTATGACACCCGAAGAGGTTGGGATTCCATCTAATAAAATAATACTCGGAAAGCATTCTGGAAGACACGCATTCAGAAAAAGACTCGAAGAGTTTGGTTATTTCCTGAATGATAAGGATTTTGAGACCGCTTTCAAGCAGTTTAAAGACCTTTCCGATAAGAAAAAATATGTATTTGATGAAGATATAGAGGCATTGATTAGCGATGAGTTCCTTCGTTCTTCGGATTTCTTTAAAATCATTTCCATAAATTTTGCAAGCGGAACCGATATGCGCCCCGTTGCGACCATAAAAATCCTGATAGATGGAGAAGAAATAACGGTTTCCGAATACGGCAGTGGTCCTGTTGATGCAGTATATAAGGCGATCTCCAAAGCAACCGGAGTAACCCCAAATCTCCAGAGCTACGTAGTAGCAGCTATCACAGGAGGCACAGACGCTCAGGGTGAAGTGACGGTAAGAGTTGAAGAGGACGGAATTGTTTCTCAAGGACAGGGAGCAAATACAGACGTTGTAGTCGCAAGCGCCAAGGCTTATGTTAATGCGCTTAATAAACTTCGCTGGCGAAAAGAACACCCAAGAAGGGCGACAACCACTGGGGTTTAAAAATAATGGTAGGGGCAATTCATGAATTGCCCCTACTTATTCTTATTCGAAGTTTTATCAAATAAGCATGCCTTTCCCAACCGAAGCGATAGAAAGTTTTATAACCGCAGGTTATCCAATACTTTATCTCATTTCCTGGGAAGAAGAACGCATTGAGAATAGGTTAAAATTTATCGGGAAGAAGTTTTACCAGGGTTCTCTTAATTTCTATACATGGTCCTGCACTGACGGAATGAGGGGTGAAGATGGCGAAGTTAAAGGAACTCAAGATGTTATCCAAGCTCTCGATAAAGTCATAGATAATAATGAGAGTGGCTTCTACATTTTTAAGGACTTGCATTTTTTTCTGAACGATCCCAAGCTAATTAGAAGACTCAAAGATGTATATCAAAAACTTAGAAGCAGTTCCCTAAATTCCCCCCCTCTTGGTAGCGACCCCAGATCCCAAAGTCCCAACACTCTTTTTATTCTTTCTCCCTCTTTGATTCTACCGTACGAACTTGAGAAGGAAGTAGCAGTGATTGATGTCGGGCTTCCTGACGAAGATGAGGTAAGAATGTTTTTTGATTCCGTACTGAACAGTACGTCCGATAAAATTCGAGATTCCTTTACTCCAGAGCTTAAGGAAAAATCTGTTCGCGCTATACTTGGGCTTGGAGCCTCAGAGATGGAGCTTGCCCTGAGAAGGACTTTTATTGGAAGAGAAAAAATAGACGAGAATGAACTTCTTGATGCGCTTTTGGAGGAAAAAGCACAGCTCATAAGGAAATCCGGGACGCTTGAATTTGTGAGAACCCGCGTAGGTCTCGACGGCATTGGGGGACTCGAAAATCTTAAAGAGTGGCTTGAAATAAGGGCTTTAGCCTTTTCTCCTAAGGCAAAAGAGTTTGGACTTGACATACCAAAAGGGGTTCTCATTATGGGCATTAGCGGTTGCGGAAAGAGCCTATGCGCTAAAGCCGTCGCTACTGCCTGGGGGCTTCCGCTTTTAAGACTCGAATTAAATCAAGTTTATGGCGGTACTTTTGGAAGTCCAGAGGAGGTTTTTCGGAGAGCTATAAAGACAGTTGAAGCGGCCTCTCCCTGCGTTTTATGGATAGATGAGATAGAGGCTGGAATTACAAGAAGCGGAGAGAAAGCTAGTGATAGTCCGGCATCCAGAATATTTGGATATTTTCTTACCTGGATGCAGGAAAAAGAGCACCCCGTTTTTATTGCCGCTACTGCTAACCAAATTGATCTGCTTCCTCCAGAGATTTTAAGAAAGGGAAGGTTTGATGAGATATTCTTTGTTTCGCTTCCTTCGCAGAAAGATCGGAAGGAGATATTTCGGATTCACCTTCTTAGTCGTGAAAAGAATCCGGATTCTTTTGACTTAGACTCACTCGCAAAGAATACAGAGGGGCTAAGTGGCGCCGAGATAGAACAGGCTGTTGTATCTGCGCTTTTTGAATCTTTTTCAAAACGCAAGGACCTGGATAATAAGGAACTGATAATCGCCGCATCCTCAATTGTGCCCCTTTCTACAACGATGAGAGAAGAGATTTCAAAACTAGAGCGTTGGGCATCAAACCGCGCAATAAAAGCTTCTAAGTAACTATAGATTTC
Organism: Deltaproteobacteria bacterium; assembly: GCA_016187835.1. GTDB lineage: Bacteria > Desulfobacterota_D > UBA1144 > Nemesobacterales > CSP1-2 > JACPIY01. The sequence goes on from JACPIY010000070.1 coordinate 8,733, forward strand.
AAAGTAGGGAATGCATATATGAATTCCCTACAATCCGAAATCAGCAATTTCTAATAGGTTTGATTCTAGAAATATCTTTTCTGATACCAAGTTTATTTCCCGGTATACTGACTAATAGATATTTGAAATGGAAATAAAATTGAAATCAAAACCAAAAGAAATAGCAGATTTTAGTGATACCGCCTTAATGATAACCTGGGACGAGGGACATGAAAGCCTATATATTTATGAAGACCTAAGGCAAGCATGCCCATGCGCTAGGTGCAATGAACTTAGAAAATCTACTAAAACCGGCAAGTTACCTTTTAAGCGCGCCATACCACTGGAAACTAAATCGGCAAATATAAAGCCAAAGGCGATTGAGGCTGTGGGACTCTATGCCATCAGGTTCAAATGGAATGACGGGCATGATACCGGAATATATACTTTCGACTTCCTGCGGAAACTGTGCACGTGTGAGCAGTGCCAGCCTGTATAACGATAATAAAATGATGCAAGATGCATGATTCATGATTTATTTCATCTGTAAAAATCTAAATTTGACCAAACAGACAACGTGGAAGTAAGTTTCACCCAGTTTAGTAATTCCTATCAAGTAACTGTCATCTATGAAAAAGTTGTGCAAGTGATTTTTATAATCTTTCTTCCGTCATTTTGTTTTTACCCTTATATCTTTTTAGGCATCCTTTCTACCTTGGTCTTTATAACCAGTCATCTATCCGTGCCCTTAGCACACGTTA
>JACPIY010000077.1 GCA_016187835.1 Deltaproteobacteria bacterium
GGCGAGGTGTTATTCTCACATAACCTGCGCCGTAAAGCTCGGATAGCTCCGCAATGAATCTGAACTCATCGGGTTTCAGATTGCCTATCGGGGGCTTCATATAGGCTCCGAAGTATCCGTCTTGCTTCTGTCTAAAGGTGTATTTATGCAAAAAGAGCTTGTAAAGCTCATCGTTTGGATTGGGTAGATGAACGGGGCTTTTGAGGCGTTTTGCATTTTCTTCGCCGTCTTCCCTTCCGTTCTTAGCCGGAGCTGGTTGAGGAAAACTTTCTACATATCTTTCGAGGTCCTCTTTTAATGGTTTTAGTCTTTTAATTCGTTCAAATTCGGCGATGACAAGTTCTTTAAATCTGTCAAAGCCTATTCTTGCTACGAGGAATTTAATTCTTGCCTTGTTTCTGTTCTTTCTTTCCTCTGCACCATATTCATGAAAAATCCTGATTATTGCCTCGGCAAGTGGGTAGAATTCATCAACGGGAACAAAGTCGGCTATTGGTTTTGCATAAAAAGGAATAGCTCCCAGACCGCCGGCGACATAAACTTTGAATCCGTATATGTCCTTTCCGTTTTTCCTGATTTGAGAAACGCAACCAAGGTCGTGAATTTTTACCATTGCGTGGTCATCTTCACACTCCGAGAATGCGATCTTGAATTTTCTGGGGAGTGTGGAGGTTAGAGGATGTCTTAAAAAATATCTCGTGGTATATAGGGCGTAGGGTAGGGGGTCAAAAATTTCATCCGGGCAAATTCCAGATAGGTGAGATGCGGTTACATTTCTTACAGTATTCCCGCATGCCTCACGGGTCGTAAGTCCGGTTTTTGCAAGCTCTTTCAAAAGCGGGGGTACATCCAAGAGTTTCACAAAGTGAAGCTGAATATCCTGTCTTGTCGTAAGATGTCCGTGTCCTGACCCGGCATATTTTTCGACAACATCAGCTATGGTGCGAAGTTGCTCCGATGTTATAAACCCACTCGGAACTTTAATCCTTAGCATATGAATCCCTTCGCCCTGATGTCTAACTCCGTAGGTTCCGAAAAGAAGACGGTATGACCTGAATCTCTCAGGATGTATTTCACCATTATAGAGTTTTTTTATAATATCCTCGTATTCATCAAGTTCCTTTGATACATCGGAGCCATTATGTAGGTCTATCTGCTCCCATATTTTTGCACTCATATATATACCTCCTCCAATTTAAAGATGGCAATGTTTGTGCCAAAAACTAAATTATCATCTCTAATTGCCTCTAGAGAGAAGAAAGCCGTGTAACTGATAGCAGACTATTGATTTTTTCTCAATACTGAACTTAGCTTTGGTGATCTTTTGTTGATTCAGTAGTGTTACATTGATAAGCAATCTGATGCAAATATAACCAAAAGCTTAAGCAATAAGAGATAGTCACGATAATGGAAAGCTAAATCAGTCTGGCAATTAATCAAGAAGTATGGTCAAAACTCCTCTCAATATGAACTAGGATTATAGAACTAGCGTAAGGTTTGCTCACATTTTGAATCAATACTTTATATGTAAAACTCTCCATGTTATCTTAACACCACAAAAGCAATATAGAACTTCAAGGATAAGCAAGATGTTCGAATTGGCTCGGCGATTTATAAAGACAGGATTTATATTCTTTATGGTTGGACTACTTCTTGGTTTATACATGATTATAAGCAAACATATCTTCGGCAAGTGGCCCTACCCGCAGTTTATTACTGCCCATGTTCATGTCCTGTTCTTTGGCTTTTTATTGTCCCTTATAAAAGTTGTGGCCATATGGATGTTTCCCCGACCAAAGGACGATAACAATTATAGCCCTAAGCTTGCCGAGGTAACATATTGGTTTCTCACCCTCGGAACTACAACCCGCTTTTTTGGTGAGGTTATTAGTTCCTATATAATTTTTAGAATAGTTGACTGGATAATTGTGTTAGGTGGCATCTCCCAAGTTTTAGCCGGGTTTCTATTCATATATAACATGTGGTCACGAGTGAGACCTGTTGGAAAACAAACATGAGTTTTACTAACACCATTGTCTTTATCCACGTTCTAGCGGCTATCATATGGCTGGGAGGAATGTTCTTCATAGCACTGGTTATGGTTCTTCCAGTTTTGAAGAACTTTGAAACTCACCAAAAACGTATCGAGGTCCTTTCCGCTACAGCTAGGAGATTTCGAGTGGTAAGCTTGGTAGCTATACCGATTTTATTGATAACTGGAGTGCTTAATGCAGTAAACCGCGGGGTTACAGCGGAGATGATCTCGAATGGCTCGCTTTTCTTATCTTATTTTGGGAACATACTCACGGTGAAGGTGATGCTCGTCTTTATTGTGTTGGTTTTAAGCACTATCCATGATTTCATTTTAGGACCCAGATTAATTGATCTTCAAAGTAGCAGTACATCCAACCCTGATTCCTATTTGGGGATAAAGAAGAACCGAACATACGTATCATGGCTTGCAAGGATTAATGCACTCATGGCTATACTGGTAGTTGCTTGCGCAGTAATACTTAGTTAAAGTCAAACCCTGTTTGTGGAGGAACACGATGAATAAAGGTTATAACTATATTAGAGATTTATCTAATGAGATCGTAGAGATTCCCAAAAACAGCATTGTAAGTCGTACTCTTCATAGCGATGAATATCTAAAAGCCATTCTTTTTGGTTTTGACCTAGGTCAGGAACTCTCAGAGCATACTTCTTCTATGCCAGCCACCGTTCATATAATCAGAGGAGAAGCACGACTGACATTAGGAGACGATTCTGTTGAAGCTCACGCTGGAACGTGGGTACATATGTCCCCCGGGCTACGACACGGCATCTATGCTAAGACCCCCTTGGTAATGCTACTTATCCTCGTTAAACAAGAAGCAAAAACAAAATAATCCCTATGGAAAAGAAGAGACCAAGATTTCGCTTTCTTATAATGGCCCTTGGAGGCTCCGCCATGCTTTTTGGGCTATGGGCAGGGCATTTCAGAGTCGGATGGGAGTTGCCTGTAATTATGGTAAGCTGGTAGCTATAGCAGCCTTATTGATCACCGGAGCCCTTAATGTAATAAACCGTGGCGTTACAGCAGATATGATTTTAAATGGCAAGGTTCAATGCACTCTTAGGTATTCTGGTAATTGCCTGTGCAATATCCTTAGTTAAGATAAGACCTCACAAAAACTATTATGTTTTTAAGGGCTTATATTGACTTTACCATCCAACTGGACATATATTTTAGAAAAAAGAAAAGGGAGGATGTGGAATCAAAGAAGACGAGTTAATCTTCATCCTAAAGTATCACTTGATTTTCAGCTTACCCGGCAATTTGTATAGCTTTCATTTTCCACTAGAAATAGTTAGTTGTATATCTCTACTATCTCAATTATTTGCAAATAACAAAGACAACTATGTTTGAGACAGCGGATCACACAGATCTGAGAAAGGGTTTCACTTGATTCACTATATTATAAAAGCAAATCTGTGAGCATCAGACTAACTAAGTCGTATTGATCAATCACAAACTGAGGATTTTGGACGATTAATGAAATTTAAATCCTACTAAAAGTATCGGCTGTGCTGTTAATTGAATAAGGGGTGGTAATAATGAATGAGATATTGGGGAGCGTCCTTAGTTCCGACAAGTTCATACCTAATGGTCATTGTTATTTGTGGAAGCCTGGGCTTGTGTGGTTTCATGTAATCGCCGACTCGCTTGTTCGCCTGTCTTATTTCATCATTCCATTCACGGTTGTCTATTTTATACGAAAGAGGAAAGACATACCTTTCAACTGGATGCTGATGGCATTTGCAATATTCATTGTCCCCCTGTGGGACAACACATTGGATGGAAGTCTGGACAATGTGGAATCCCTCATACTGGCTATTAGAAGCCGTGAAATCTGTTACTGCTATAGCTTCAGTCACTACCGCTATCTTACTCATTCGTATCATGCCTCACGCACTTACGATACCAAGTCCTCAACAACTGACCAGAGCAAATGAGATACTCCAAGGAGGAAATGCGTGAAGACAAAAAAAGCTGAGAAGGTGCTGCGTGTAAATGAGGCGAAATTTAGAGGACTCCTAGAATCGGCACCGGACGCCATGGTGATAGTCGATAAGGAAGGTAAGATAGTTTTGGTGAACTCGCAAAAACCATATTCGAGGAGCTCAAATCTAATAACCTAGAACAAACTCTAAAGTTCAACATTAACTCACTGCCCTCCGCCCATGGTGACAGAGCGATGATTCGCCAGGTCTTTGTCAACCTCTTATCCAACGCCATAAAGTTCACCAGGAAGAAAGAGAAATCAGTCATAGAAGTAGGAGGATGGATTGAGGGAGTAAAGAACGTTTATTACGTCAAGGACAACGGCGTGGGGTTCGATATGAATTATGTAGATAAATTATTCGGTGTGTTTCAACGTCTGCACAGCCAAGGGGAATTTGAAGGAACAGGAGTAGGGCTTGCTCTAGTCCAGCGCATTATTCACCGACATGGTGAGCGAGTATGGGCTGAGGGTAAGGTGGGAGAAGGAGCAACCTTTTACTTCACTCTTTCAGGAGGACAAATAGCATGAGCGATATAAATGAAGTAGAGATACTACTGGTTGAGGACAATCCTAATGACGAGGAACTTACGCTCAGGGCACTCAGAAAACACAACCTTGCCAACAGGGTCCATGTGGTGAGGGATGGAGCAGAGGCGTTAGAATTTGTATTTGCCACTGGAGCTTATACCGATAGAAAGGTTGAGAATAGGCCGGAAGTGATACTTCTTGATTTAAAGCTTCCCAAGGTGGATGGATTGGAAGTATTGCGAAGAATTAAGTCAGATGAAAGGACAAAGATGACTCCGGTGGTGGTGTTGACGTCATCGAAGGAGGATCGAGACATTGTGGAGAGTTATAAGCTGGGTGTGAACAGTTATATTGTGAAGCCAGTAGATTTTGACAAGTTTCTTCAGGCGGTTTCACAATTGGGACTTTATTGGCTACTGCTTAATCAGCCACCAGGATAAGGTAAGAGGCTAGAGACGAGATTGGAGAGAGAAAAAATAGTAAAGATAAAGAACGGTTATCATTTTTAATGCAAGATAGAGGTTGTTCATGGATAAAGAGATTCGCATTCTGATAGTAGAAGATGTCCCCTCAGACGTAGAACTGGTCGAGTGGGAGCTACGCAAAGCTAAAATAGCGTTTTGCTCAAAGCGCGTAGATACAAGAGAGGCATTCCTCAAAGAACTCAAAGATTTTATGCCCGAAATTATTCTATCAGATTATTCACTTCTCTCATTCGATGGAATGTCCGCATTAAAAATTGTGAGGAAAGAGCAGATAGATGTGCCTTTTATCTTTGTCACCGGATCACTCGGCGAAGAAAGGGCAATCGAGACTCTCAAGAGCGGTGCTACGGATTACGTTCTGAAAGATAAGCTATCACGCCTGGTACCTGCTGTACGTCGAGCGGTACAGGAGGCTGAGGAACGGATGGAGCTCAAGCGTGCAGAGCAAAGAATCTTACAGCAAACAGACCTGCTCAACATAGCAACAGACGCTATTACCGTTTTAGATATGGAACACAATATCCTATTCTGGAATAAAGGCGCTGAAAAAATCTACGGCTGGAGAGCTCAAGAAGCCATCGGAACGAAAGTAAATCAACTTCTGTTTAAGAAGGCTCCCTATGAATTCGAGGAGGCACTTAAGGTGGCAGAAGAGAAAGGTGAGTGGAAAGGTGAACTGCACCAGTTAACCAGGGATGGCAAAGAAGCCATCGTGGAGAGCCGCTGGACTCTCGTGGGTGACGAGAAAGGAAAACCGAAATCAATATTTGTTGTTAGCACGGATATCACGGAGAAGAAGAAGATCGAAGCCCAATTTCTACATGCACAGAGGATGGAGAGTATAGGTACACTTGCAGGAGGTATAGCTCATGACCTCAACAACATGCTCCAGCCGATAATGATGTCATTGCAACTATTGAAAGCACAGTTCCCGGATAACAAAAGTCATGATTTACTTGAGATAGTCGAAACAAGTGCCAGACGTGGAGCTGATCTGGTAAGACAAGTTCTTTCATTCGCAAGGGGAATGGAAGGTGAACATGCGATTCTTCAAGTAAGACACATCGTTTCTGAGATTGGAAAGATTCTAAAAGAGACGTTTCCAAAGTCGCTCCAGATCCAAACGGATGTACCAAAAGACCTCTGGACTATATCTGGAGATCCCACCCAACTCCAACAAGTTTTAATGAACCTATGTGTCAATGCCCGTGACGCTATGTCTAGTGGTGGTATTTTGAGCATCACAGTGAAGAATCTCTTTATTGATGAGAACTATGCACAGATGAATATTGATGCCAGAGTGGGTCCATACATCGCTATTACTGTTTCTGATACAGGAACGGGCATCCCCCTAAAATCCTGGAGAGGATTTTTGAGCCATTTTTTACTACGAAAGAACCTGGGAAAGGCACTGGACTGGGTCTTTCAACAGCATATGGAATTGTGAAGAGTCATGGTGGATTCATACACGTCTATAGCGAGGTTGGGAAAGGAACCAGATTTAAGGTCTATCTGCCAGCATTTGAAACAACAGAAACAAAGGTATTAGGAGATAAAAAAATTAAGGAGCTGCCCATAGGACACGGAGAATTGATATTAGTTATTGATGATGAAGCAGCAATTCGGGACATAGCCAGTGCTACGTTGCAAAGATATGGATATAGAGTAATTACAGCGGATGACGGGGCTGATGGGGTAGCACTATATGTTCATAATAAGGTAAAGATTAAGGCTGTCATTGTAGATATGGTGATGCCGATAATGGATGGGCGTACAACGATAAGAGCACTCCGGAAGATTGACCCGGATGTAAAAATAGTAGCTGTTAGCGGACTAAAGGATGATGAAAAGCACGTTCAAGCTGCTAGGGTAGATGCCAATGCATTTTTATCTAAGCCTTACACCGCTGGAACCCTTTTAAAGACTTTGTATACACTGCTTAGTGGGGAAAAGATAAGCCCGTAACTATGACAAAGCGGCTATATCAAATAGTGTAACCAGCTCCGGCAGCTGAATTAAATAAATGATAAAAGGCTAATATAAAATCAAATAAATCTGTCCGATTCTCTGACATCTTACACCCTCCTTAATATCAAAATTCAATAATTATATGAAATTCCGTCTGGCATAACACTTGCCTTTTATCTCACGGCAAAATGAGTAATCATTCACTTGCCAAATTAAATCTCAGCAAAAGAAGCGCAGTAGATTCCAAGAATAAGATACGTAATGTAGCTCTGAGACTATTCGTAAGTAAAGGGATAAAAAGCTCCACCACAAGAGAAATTGCCAAGAAGGCAGGTATATCAGAAGGGACAATATATAAACACTTCGAGAGCAAAGATGAGCTTGCCCTGGAGCTCTTTATAACCAATATGGATATGTTTAGAGAAAAACTTTTAGAAAATATCACAAACAACGATGACCCTAAAGAAATACTTAGTAGGCTAATTCAAAACTTTTTTGATTTCGCTAAAAAACAGCCCGAAGCTTATTCATACATAATGGATGCGCACTACACAGAGCTTAAAAAAATTCCTAAAGAAAGACCTAAACCCAAAGATCCTTTTGTAGAGGCCATATGCTTGGGCATAGAGAAAGGAGATTTCAGAAAGCTCGATGAGAATCTTGGTGCAGCATTAGTAATAGGGATGATAACCAGGACTATTCTTTTTTTTAATAACGGTTTTATTAATCTGGATTATTATCAAGCAGCAGAGGAGGTTGTATATTCCGCAATTAAACTTTTAGGAGCGCAATCATTGATTATTCGCCACACAAACGTTTCGGGTTATCGCACAGATTATTATTGATTTTAAATGATCTTTTTGATATATTGAGACTAAAATTGCTTTTGCCTAAAACAGAATCTCACAAGGAGGTAAGGAAATATGAGAACAGTAATTACATCAATGGTTTTAATAGCCTCCATAGCGCTATTTACATCCTGTAAAGGAAACGAGCAAGAAAAACCGGGAACACAGGTTGAACAAGTCAATAAAGAAGCAAATGTTGCAACACAAGAGGAAACAAAACCAGCCCCTCCAATAGACCACGCACTTGCAGAAAAAGGTGAAGAATTGTTTAAGACCAAGGGATGTATAGCTTGTCATTCGATTGGAGAAGGGAGACGCACCGGTCCCGATCTAGCAGGTGTTACTGAAAGGCGCAAGCTCGACTGGATTGAAAATATGATTCTTGATCCAGATAAGATGTTGGAAAAAGACCCCATAGCTAGAGAACTCCTCGCTACTTACATGGTTAAGATGACCAATCAAAATGTTAAGCCCGAAGAAGCACAGGCAATCGTCATGTATTTAAGAGAGAAAGATTCCCAGACGGGGGAGGAAGTGGAGGAGGAATCTGAACAGGAATAAAAAAGCAGGATACAGGATACACGATGCAAGATGCAGGATACAAGATGTGTTTAAAACTCTCATGCATTACTCATCATGTATCGTGCATCATGAATCATGCATCATCTAAAAAAGGAGGTTAATAAAATGAGATTTATAAGTCACGGGAACACGATGAAATTTTTGTGTCTCTCCATTTTTGTTGTCTTTGTCTGGCTTCTTTTTGCCTGTAAAGAAGGAGGAGGACAAAGCCCAGCAGAGAAGGTCTATGTGCCACCGGGAAAGCTTGACAGCTATTATGCGTTTCTATCCGGTGGTCATTCCGGTCAGGTTGGAGTCTTTGGGCTCCCTTCCGGAAGACTTTTAAGGATAATACCCGTTTTTGCGGCCGACGTTGCCGTAGGCTGGGGAATAGATGAGGAAAGTAAGCAAATAATGGGTGATTATATTTGGGGTGATGCTCATCATCCGGCCCTTTCCGAAACCAACGGTGATTACGATGGAAGATGGCTGTTTATCAATGACACTGCTAATGGTCGCATAGCCCGAATAAACCTAAAGAGGTTCGTTACAGAAGAGATAATTCAAATTCCAAATGTAGGAGGTAATCACGCAAGTCCATTCCTCACACCCAATACGGAGTATGTTGTTGGTGCAACAAGATTCTCCATCCCTGTACCAAACCGTGATGTCCCGGTAGATAGCTACAGGGAGAACTTTAACGGTGTAATCGCCTTTGTAAGTGTGGATAAAGATACCGGACACATGGAAACCGCTTTTCAAATCCTAATGCCCCCATTTGATTACGACCTGGCTGACGCTGGCAAACAGGTAAGTTATGGCTGGGCGTTTTTTAGCTCATACAACACGGAAGAGGCGTATAAAGACTTAGAAGTCGAAGCCTCTCAAAAAGACAAAGACTTTATAGCTGCGGTAAACTGGAAGGCTGCTGAAGAAGCGATTAAGGAAGGTAAGTTCAAAGAGATAAACGGCGTAAAAGTCATTGATCCACGGGAGGTAAAAGGTATCGTATACTTTATACCTACACCTAAAAGCCCCCATGGTGCTGACGTTTCTCCAGATGGGAAATATATAGTTGGTGGTGGAAAGCTCGCTGCAGTTGCCTGCGTGCACGCTTTTGATAATATGATGGAAGCCATCAAGAAGGGTGATTTTGATGGAGAGGTTATGGGAATACCTATTCTTAAGTACGAGTCAGTCAGGGCCGCTGAAGTCCCAGTGGGACTCGGTCCTCTTCATACGCAATTTGACGACCAGGGTTATGCCTATACATCTCTTTTCGTGGATTCGGCCGTTGCCAAGTGGAAACTTGGAACATGGGAAGTAGTTGATAAAATACCCGTTTATTACAATATCGGGCATCTTGCTACCATTCATGGAGACACCACTAAACCAAGAGGCAAGTTCCTTCTTGCCTTAAACAAAATCGCCAAAGGCAGATACCTGCCTGTAGGACCGTCGCATCCCGAGAGTGCTCAGCTCATTGACATATCTGGCAAGAAGATGGAAATGCTGCTCGATTTCCCTACACAGGTAGAACCTCACTACGGTCAAATAATTGACTCTGCTCTTATAAAACCTGAACTCATATATCCGCTCGACCAAAACAATAATCCTTATGCAACGAAAAGCGCTGATCAAACCCGTGTTGAAAGGGATGGTAATAGAGTAGATGTCTACATGATCGCTATAAGAAGTCATTTTACTCCTAATGTTCTTGAATTTCAGGAAGGGGATACCGTTTATTTCCATGTAACTAACCTAGAACAAGACGTGGATATTACTCATGGTTTCGGAATCAATTTCTCTAACGTAGATATGCAAATCGAGCCTGGTGAAACAAAAACAGTCAAATGGGGTGCTGACAAGCCAGGAATATACCCTTTCTACTGCACGAATTTCTGCTCAGCTCTTCATCAAGAGATGCAAGGGTATATTCGGGTAACTGCTAAATAAGACTTCTAAACAAGAACTGGAGAAAATTGAGATTAGGTAGTAGTAGGGGCGGTTCGCGAACCGCCCCTACTACTACACGATTAAAGCACAGGAGGCTTTTCTAATGATTGTTCCAAGTCGTTTATCAAAGCGAGTACGAATTCTCATATTTGTAGCAGCTCTTTTAATTATCCCAGCAATATTTCTCCCAATATGGACAATAACACTAGTAGCTCCCCAGTATCCTCAAGGGATAAAGATGTCGATATATGCAAACAAGTTGACCGAGTATAACCCAGAAACCGGTATGACAATTAATACTCCCAGATTAATTAATGGTCTTAACCATTATATTGGAATGCACGAGATTAGACCCAATGAATTCAAGGAGTTTCGATGGCTCCCTTATGCTATATTAGCATTCAGTGTGTTAGCTCTTGTATCGGCTGTTGTGGGAAGAGGGCTTTTTGCCACACTAGGATGGATTCTATTTATCCTTTTTGCTGTCTTTATGATCGGTGATTTCTACAGATGGCTTTACGAATATGGACACAATCTCAATCCTCAAGCCGCAATAAAAATAGATCCTTACATGCCGCCTGCAATAGGATGGAAGCAACTAGCAAATTTTAAAGTCATAAGCCTTCCAGGCTCGGGTTCAATACTCATGTTTTTTGCAGCAGTTCTAGGACCAATAATATTATGGCTCGAATCAAGGCAAAAGAAATTATCTTGATCGCTGTTTTAATCCTGCTTACGAAGTTCCAGGTGAAGCCACTTTCTAAAGAAATCACTGTAGGAGAGAAAGCGCCTTACTCTTCTGTAACTGAAGCTCTAGAGAATTCAAACGAAGGAGACACAATAGTTGTCAAAAGTGGAATTTATAAAGAAAACGTGGTTATTAATAAAGGCGTTTTTCTAGTCGGCGAAAATCAACCCGTAATCGATGCCAACTACCAGGGTGATGTCGTGAGAATAGAAGCGGATAAAGTTATGATTAAAGGTTTTAATATTAGAAAAAGCGGTAGCGATCTACTCAAAGAAGATAGTGGGATAAAAGTGGTGAACTCATCCAGAGTTATAATCGAAGGAAACAAGCTAGAGGATGTTATAATCGGAATCTATCTTTACTCATCTCCCGGCAACATAATCAAAAATAATACGTCCTACGGCAGAGCCGATTTTGCAACCCAAGAAGCAAATGGAAATGGAATCCATCTTTGGAAATCGCCAAACAATACAATCATAGAAAATCAAATAACCAATCACAGGGATGGTATATATGTTGAGTTCTCGCCCGGTAACAAAATAACAAGTAATCACTGTAAGGGTAACGTCAGGTACGGTCTCCATTACATGTACTCGAATGACAACACCTTCGAAGGAAACATATTCGAGAGAAACGGTACCGGAAGCGCACTTATGTATTCCAAAAACATCGTCCTTAGAAATAACACCTTCAAGAACAATGTTGGTCCAAATGGATTCGGAATGCTTCTTAAATCATTAAACGACAGCCTTGCCGAAGAAAATTTAATTTCGGATAACACTGTGGGAATTTTTATGGATGACGCAAATAGAAATGTCTTTACCGAGAATGTCTTTTCACAAAACGGCTGGGCAATTGATTTGTTCTCTAGTTCTAACAACAACGCTATCTACGCCAATGACTTCTTAAATAACACATTTCAGGTAATGACCGATACAGACCGTACGACAAACAAATTTTTTATCAACTCAACTGGTAATTTCTGGAGTGACTATAGGGGATACAATGGATATGATTTGGATGGAGACGGAGTCGGGGACATTCCCTATAAACCGGTAAAACTTCTTTCATATCTGATGAAACGCTATCCTGACCTAACTGTTTTCCTGGGGAGTCCTGGATTTCGGGCGCTTGAATTTGCAGAAAGGGTTTTACCAGTGCTTAATCCTGTGGAATTAGAAGACCCGTATCCATTAATGAATCCGATTCGAGTTGAGAAAGATTCAAAATGATTAAAATAGAAAATCTCGTAAAGAATTATAAAAATACAAAGGCTCTTCAAGGAGTTTCCCTGGAGATACAAAAGGGCGAGACCTTTGCCATAGTCGGTCCAAACGGAGCGGGAAAGACCACCATTCTTAATACCATTCTTGGATTGATACATCCGACTGACGGACAAATCACTGTTGATAATATTGAGGTGAGCAAAGACCCTAAGGAGATAAAAAAGAGGATTGGTTACCTACCCCAGAGAATCTCTTTTCACGATAATCTTAGCGTGTTTGAGGTTGTTGAATTTTATGGCGCACTCAGAGGAGTAAATAATACCAAGCTGGGTAACATACTCAGTGCGGTAGGAATCCTCGAACAAAGAAATAAAAAAGTCGGAGCATTATCGGGCGGGATGCTCCAAAGGCTAACCCTTGCTCAGGCGATTGTCTCCGATCCCCAGATCCTTATCCTTGATGAACCCACAATCAGCTTAGACCCGGAGGGAAGAATCGCCTTTAAGAAACTCATCAGGGAAGAGCAAAGCAGAGGCAAAACTATTCTCCTTTCATCCCACATACTCAGTTACATAGAAGAACTTGCCGACAGAATTGCCATACTCGTTCGCGGAAAGGTTGTCGCGCTAGATACGCTCGAAGGATTAAGGACTAAACTAGAAATGGGCTCGATTCTTGAAGTCGTAATCGAAAATCCGAGCCCACTTGCAATCAAACTCGTTGAGGACTTGGGAGCAAATGACACAGAGATTAAGGGAAAAAATCTGAGGTGCCGCATATATCCTAAAGATAAAACTAACGTGATTAAAGCTCTGATACAAAACGACTTCAACATAGCAGATTTTTGGACCGAAGACCCATCGCTTGAGGAAATCTTCATCAAATACACGGAGGAGAATTCCGATTCTTAGGACGGCATTATACCTATTTTTAATGCTTGTTATTGCTGGTTGTCAGTCTGAAAAGTCCCCTGTTGAAATTGACAAAGGGGTAGATATGTGCGAAAGCTGTCGAATGACCATAAGCGATTTTCATTCCGCAGCAGAGATTATCGAGAGTAGTAAAGTTCACAAGTTTGACGATATTGGGTGTATGCTAGCATATGCTCAAACCAGTAATCTAAATTTCGGCAACGCAAATTTCTGGGTGATGGACTATGACAGCTTAAGCTGGGTTAATGCTGATGTGGCCTACTACGTCCTTTCTCCCTCAATTCGGACACCGATGGGATACGGAATCATAGCCTTTAAAGACTCAATTAAGGCTAATGAATTTGCAGACAAAATAGGCGGTAAAATTGAACGGTTAGAATCTTTATTCAAGACCGACTGGAGAACAAGACATACACACTGATATGAAATCAGTCTTGATAATAGCAAAAAGGGAGTTTTTAGATGCTGTAAGAAACAGATGGTTTTTCTTTTTCGCTCTCGTTTTTATGATTCTTGACTCAACAGTAGCCTATTCCGGAATCACAGGGGTGAGAGAAAATACCTTCTTTAAACCTGCCCTGAGTTTACTGAATCTCGTATTGATTCTTGTGCCGCTTATGGCACTTATAATGGGAGCGAACAGTTTCACAGGAGCCAGAGAATCATGGGAGTTGCTTCTAATCCAACCCATAAGTAGAAAAGAAGCGATTTTAGGAAAATACCTCGGTCTCGGAGCAGCAATAACAGCAACCATTCTTCTTGGATTCATTTGCGCTGGAATAATTCTTATTTTAAACTTTGGCCTTGATGAGATCTCACACTTTTTATTCCTCGTTATTCTTTCCGTTCTGCTCTCTCTCACCTTTCTCTCAATCGCTTCTCTTTCCTCAATAATCTTGGGAGAAAAGGCTAAGTCTATTGGAATTAGCTTTATGCTCTGGTTGTGGTTTGTGGTAATCTATGATTTTATCCTAGTAGGTTTAACTCTATCTCTTGGAGAAGTAATTGTAGCACTTCTCTTTTTAAATCCTGCTGATCTTGTAAGGACAACATTTATAACATCGCTTGGAAGTGCTGCTCTTGTAGGACCCGCGGGTGCAGTGCTTAATAAAACTTTCGGCAGTTTAACCGGTATGATTCTTTCTTTAACAACTCTTCTCGCTTGGCTTGTAATTCCACTCTATGTGGCTATATATATTTTCGAGAGAAAGGATATTTGAACTAACCAGGTTAGCTCGACGCGAATTTTCAAAAGAGGGGAAAATAAGGGTAGTCCAGTTGGAAGACTTGTCGAGTATCCTCTTGAAGTTACTTATAGGGCCAACCCAAACTCGGTAGTAGCTAGAGTTACCAGATTAGGTGACTTTAACGTTTAATTTACTTTCTTTTAATTTTCTTCCCACCTTGTCAAAATCGCAGCCGATAAGCCAGAAGAAGAAGGTATCATTACTTTCTCCAGATGAGCTGAAGGATACAATCTTGTCTGAGCATGCTTTCAGCACCTTAAGTACCTCGTATAAGTCCACGCCCTCAGGTATCTTAACCCTGACTCTAACAGGATTGCTGTGAAAACCTAAAAGGTTAAGCAAACCGTCAAAAATATCGGTGACGGTTATGATTCCCACTAAGTTCTCTTGTTTAGAAACAACAGGAAGCGCATTAAATTTACAATTACGAACTATTTTCGCAGCTGCTTCTACGGTTGCATCTTCAGAGATGGTAACCGGAGTGGAACTCATAACATCGGCTACAACAAGATAATTCTCCTGAGCAATGGCAATCCGTAAATCCCTATCCGTAACCATACCTATTAGCTTTCCATCTTTAACTACAGGTGCCTGTCGAAACCTACGCTCCTTTAACATTCTGAACGTAACATTAACATCATCCTCCGGTTTAACTGTAACCGGATTCGGAGTCATACAATTTTTTACAAGCATTTTCGACTCCTCCTATTTTTTTCATTCTTAACTTATTCATTGATTTCCTAACAAGTTCTACTAGTTATTGAGCAAAAAAGATGCCAGCGGAATTTTCTTTATTTTTTGCAAATATCGAATCAAAAAAGTGTCAGATGTCAGAAAATCCAACGTAAATTCTGATGCTTTTAAATGAGATAAATGGGTTAGGAATAGAGTCATTATACTTCAGAGAGAACTTTGAATTACGTTCTCAAAGAAGTGTATTTAACTTGACGAAGATCAACTAGCAAAAGGGCTCGTACAGTGTTAGCGTGAAATCTCTTGCGATTAATTTTCAATCTTTATTCGAAGGATTTTGCTTGTGGAGCCATATAATACTTTCAGCTAAAGCTTCTCTAGACTTGGAAGAAGTACCTAACAAAAATCCCAGCGCGACTACAGCGAGTGCGGTCTCAAGTGGATAATCTTGAACTACAGATGAAATGTTTCTAAGCACCTCTTTTGACTCAGCTTTCTGCTCGTGAGCTTTTCTCTCCTTTCGCATTATCAACTTAGTACTCCATACTAGACAACACGCGACAAGCAGAGTTGTGAGTCCAGTGATCAATGCTGTAATGTAGGGACTTAGAAATGTAGACAGGTAAAGATAAAGTGCCCAGATGATAAACATCAATCCAACTATGATCAAAATCCAAGAAAGCCCTATAACTATTAGAGATAATCCCAGGCTAACAAGACCTGAGCGGGATACTCTAGAGTCAGCTTTTACTAATTTTAATAGGATCTTAATTAATTCTACCAAGGCATTCCTCACTACTTCCGATCCCACAGCTTACCTAGAAGAAGTCCCACTATAAAAGCCACGAGTAGGCTTGTAAAGGGTTTCTCTTGAATAGTTTGTTCAACCGTCTCGACAGTTTTTTTGGTCTGCTCCCGCGTAAAATCGAGTTCTTGACGCAACTCCTTCAGCAGTTTATCTGTGGCGGATTTGGTTTTGTTGAGATCTTGACGTAATTCATTTAACAATTTGTCGGCTGCTGATTTGGTCTCGCTTTTACCTATTTCTAAGAGTTTTTCTGCCACTTCAGACAGGTCTGAGCTTAGTTTAGACACGTCTTTCTTCAACGTTTCCATATCTTTTTGTAACTCTTGTTCTTCCATAGCTCTCACCTCCTACTAATGATTATTGTGTTTATAGTCAGCACTGTCAAAATATTTCCCCCAGTTACTCACTCTGTTTTCACTGCTGCCTTACCTAGCTAGTGATTTTCAAATAGTCAATTTGTCGCCACTCAATCGATTACCAAACTATAGGTATAGCCTGCAATTCCTGTGCCTGAACTCCGCCCGAGGCAATCCCGGTTGACTCCGCACAGCGATGTTTATATCCCCGCTCCCAGTTCGCGAAATGTCTTTGCACAGCCCTATGCAATACTGTGGTCGTTAGCAATGCCAACGACTAACCCCTTTTTGCCTTCGAGATTAACAGGATTCCCCCATTGAGTGCCTCCCGTTATTAAAATTAACTCAATGTCCCGTTTCTATTCTTCCAGAACGTAAGTGCCCGGTGCATCATCAAGTGGAGGATAGCCTCGTTCAGGCGTGCCCAGCGAAGGCGGTAGCACACGCTTGCTGGAATGTTCTTTCAGCCAGGTCTGCAATGCGGGACACCAGGAACCTTCGTGCACCGGCATCTTAGCTTGCCAATTGTCGTGATCAATGTACGGGTCACCTTCTTTCTGTGTTGCTATCCGGTAACTTCTATTAGGATGTCCTGGTTCGCTCACAATGCCTGCGTTGTGGCCCCCGCTGGTTAGCACACAGGTTACTTCAGTGTCAGCAAATAAGTGAATTTTATAGACCGAACGCCAAGGAGCCACATGATCCCTAACTGTTGACCACGAAAATTGGAATACGAATGTCAGTTAGGGAAATTGGCTGACCTTTTACCTCATAAAAGCGGTTATGCTGAACCCTTGCCTCACTCTCCGAGACGACTAGTCGAGCAGGTCTTAGTTTAGATAATTTATTAGACAAACCTGAAAGAATCACAGAGTTTTGTTGGCTATTCTCATAAAAGAATTTTTATATCTCCTAAAAGTTCCTCCATATCAAATGTAGTTCCTCTATAGTGTTTCCTTATCCTTCCCTTTTCATCCACTAGGCTTATGCGATTCTGGTGGGCTATCTCGTAGGAAGGCTCACCATTTTCAGAGTATTCTATAGGTCCTTTTATGGCTTCCATACCAGCCACTTTAATTGTGGAATCAATAGAATTCTCATCTCCAGTTACAAAAACCCAATTGGTAAGATCTAGATTCATCATTTTAGCGTGTTGCTTCAACACTTCGGGTGTATCCCTTTCCGGATCAAGTGATATAGACACGAAATAAACTTTATCCTGGATGCCGTTCTCTTTTAGTTTGTTTTTAAATGCGTTGAGCTTAGCACTTATGATATGGCAGATATCCGGGCAGTTTGTGTAGATGTAACTCACCACAATGACCTTTCCCTCTAACTTTGAAAAAGTGAACTCCTTTCCATCTTGACTTATTAGAGTCATGTCAGGAAATTCACCCTTAACCGGCAGCTTAGAGTTACTACACGCCAAAGAGAATATTAACAAACAATAAAGAATGAGTTTCTTCATTTAAAATATTCTACCTGGGTATAAGCACCGATAAACTCTGTTTGTAACCCGATAGCCAAATAGTAGAGAGCCAAGCTGTAGCTTGTTGCACTTTAGTACAGTGCAGTTAAGAAAGAAAAGAGATGTATCGGCAATCTCTAACCGCGAAAGTGTCGCGCCAGGGATGGCGCTCCTACATAATCGTAAAATAATCCCCCCGTAGGAGCGGCTTCTAGCCGCGACAATTGCAACAATGTTGGATTATAAAGCATGCAGAACAATGTGATGCGCTGAATGGATAGCCGGCATCAAACGATTCACAATGAGAAGCGTGATATTGGCTAGTCCAACTATAACAAGAATGATTCCTGCTATTTGATTCAATTTTGAAGGAAATCTATAGAAAAATTTTTTATAAAAGATTGCAAAAACAGTCAGTGCGGGAATTGTACCCAGCCAAAAGATAGCCAGCAGTATAGCACCGTATAGTGCGTCTTTTGTAGCTATGGAGCCGAGTACAAAAACATAAAGCCATCCGCAAGGGAGAAAGCCATTTACAATACCGATTGTCAGGGATTTTACTGCAGGGTTCTGTGTCCTAGCCCATTTTGCGGGAATGAATAAAAATGAGGTTAGTTTCTTAGAAAAAGATAAATCTAAAGTTTTTTGCCTTATTAGTTTATATCCTGAAAGTATCAAAAAAATTGATATCAGAATTGCAGAAGCGATCGAGACGACCTGGTATTTACTGGCGAGTAGTTTTTCTCCAAAATACCCGGCTATTGCACCCAAAAAGAGATAGCTTAAAAGACGACCGAGGTGGTAAAAACCGAGATAACCGTTGTTATTGTTTACGGTGATGGCAATCGGACCGCACATTGACACACAGTGTGAACTTCCTAGAACGCTGGCTAAAAATACGCCTGCCGGAATAGACAGAGATGACCATTGGCTGATTAAATGGCTAAATTGATTTAGGTCCGACAAGCTTTAGTTCCTTTTCAAATTTTGTTTGATTTTTTCCTAAATCCAGAAAAATAAGTTTTATGGATTGCGTGCCTGTATTACTCGTTATTACACTGGGGAATTTAACGAAGAAATGTACTGTAAGGTCTTTTCCTGCTTCGAGATTAATAGTATCGGCTTGAGAAATAACTTGGACGTGCTTTTCTTTCCATGTGCCGGGAACTGCTATTTTCAGGTTAACGTCGTCAATGGTCTGATTTTTCAGGTGCACTTTGAAGTGATTAATAACCAGCAACTTTTCGTCCTCCGCATGATCCTCTTCATGCTCTTTTCTGTTCTCTTCATTTTTAATAACTTGATAAGGCGTATCTTCTCCTCTCAGAATAGTTACTACTATATCTTCGCGCCTTGAAATATTAATTGCCAATAGCGATAAGACAATGACCAACATTACTGAATAGATTGCCACTCTGGGTCTTAACATCTTGGACTTTATCCCCTTTAAGCTGTTGCCCGTGGCGTATCTTATAAGACCTCTGGGTTTCTCGATTTTTTCCATAACTTCGTCGCATGCATCAATACATGCTGTGCACCCGATACATTCCATCTGCATGCCTCTTCTGATGTCTATTCCGGTTGGACAAACTACCACACATTTAAAGCAATTAATGCAGTCTCCCTCAGTTTCTCCATGTTTTGTTGTTCCCCTGCGTGGCTCTCCTCTAACTGGATCATAAGATACAGTTAGTGAATCATCGTCCATCAATACGGATTGAAACCTTCCGTATGGACACATGATGATACAGAATTGCTCTCTGAACCACCCGAAGTCGAAAAGTAAAACCGCTGTTATGAAAGCCATAATTAAGAATACGGTCCAGTTCTCGTGCGGGTTATGCTGAGTCATCTCCACGAGTTGTTCGGCTCCCACGAAATAGGCTGGAAAGCTGTGAGCAATGATGAGGCTGACAACGGTAAAGAGAATCCATGTAATAGAGTATTTGATGAATTTTTCCTTACTCATGGGAGCTTTTGCTAAATTAATCTGCTTTATATTGCTCCCTATGACCCAGTATTCAATACGCCTGAAAACTCCATCTATGAACACTGTTTGGGGGCAAGCCCATCCACACCAGATCCTTCCCCATATCGCAGTGACAAAAGCAAGTCCAAGACAAAGCGCTGCAAGAAGGAAAAAGATTAGTGGACCGTCGTGAGCCCGGAATGTCAAACCAAAAATTGCAAATTTTCTATGAGCAATGTCCAAGAGTACTGCCTGGTGACCATTGATTTTAACCCATGGGAGAAACAGGAAAAAAAGAATGAGAACAATTTGAACTATGGTTCGGTAACGCCTGTACAAACCTTTTACTTGAGCTGAAAATATATACACTCTTTTCCCAGTCTCATCCATAGTTGCTAATCTTTCTTCCGGTAAATGCCTCTGATCTAATACCTTCATTCGTACTCCACCTTCTGTCCCTGCGGAGGTTTTGCGCCTTCAGGATTGGAGCCATGCAAACTGTAAACGTACACGGCAACGCTTTGTATTACATCCGGAGCAATAACTCCTTTCCACGGCGGCATCCCCTTATCAAGAACTCCCTCTTCTACAGTAGTTAAAATTGAGGATATCGTTCCATTTCCGTGTATCCAGTAGTCGTCTGTGAGGTTTGGACCAATGATACCCTGTCCTTTATCTCCGTGACACGCAATGCATTTTGCAACAAACTCAGCCCTACCTTTTTCTATTATATCTTGATTCAAGGCCAAGGCTCTAAGTTTATTTTCGGACCTCTCTTCTTGAGCTTCTTTTTGAGCTTCCTTTCTTACCGACTCTATAACGCTCATTTTTTGAGCAAGCTCCTCATCTAGGGTTGGACCTCCAAGAAACTGGTAGTAAGCAAAATAAATAACAGAAAAAATGATGGTGATGTAAAAGGTCATTAGCCACCAGCCGGGGAGCGGATTGTTTAATTCCCTGATGCCGTCATACTCATGATCTTCGATTAGTTTATCTTTTTCCTGTCCAACATCACTCATTCTTATCCTCCTCATTCTCTAATGGTAATCGCTCAAGTTCTTTGTAGAGTTTCTGGTTTGGTTTTAGATTTATCCAAATGATCAAACCTACAAACACTACAAAGAATATTATGAGGGCAACAATTACTAATTCTGTATTTTGGTAGTATGATAGAGCTATCTCTTTAATTGTGAAACCCCCTGCTCACTGGTCTTTTTGCCTAAGGTTTGTAAGTACGCAATAATAGCGATGACTTCAGTGTCTTTTATCTCTGTAAGGGATGGGTCCTGACCGAGAAGCCCCTCATATATCTTTTCTGCTTCATTCCCGGCATAAATGTCTGCATTAGCCACCATATTCTCATCATAAGGAACGCCAAGTCGTTTCATAACACTTAGTTTTTTTCTTAAAGAAAGATAGTCGATTTTTTTATCTGCAAGCCATGGGTATGAAGGCATAATTGAGTTTGGAGTAATCTCCCGTGGATCAATCATATGACGCAGATGCCACATATCTGGATATTTTCCTCCAACCCTTGCTAAATCCGGTCCTGTTCTCTTGGACCCCCACTGGAATGGCCTGTCGTACATGGATTCCTCTATTGTGGAGGGTTGGCCAAATCTAAGAACATCGAACGGCAATTTTCTTACCATCTGTGAATGGCACACATAACAACCCTCCTTGATATAGATGTCTCTTCCTGCTAGCTCGAGTGGAGTATACGGTCTTGTTTTAGATGCGGCAGGAAGGTATTTGTAAATAGAGAGGGTCGGAATTATCTCTATAATTGAGCCTACTGCTATGGATATAAACAGTAGAACCGTAAATATGGCTCCGAGCGCCTCAAGCTTTCTATGACCAGTGCCAATCGTAACCTTCTCCGCGAGAGAGGAAACCTCAACACTCGCAACTTTTTCCTCTTTAGGAGCCGTTTTGATTGTCATCCACACGTTGTAAATCAGTAAGAAGAAACCAACGATATAAAGCACTCCACCAATAAATCTTATGTAATAGAGTGGGGCAATTCTCATAACGGTTTCAACGAAGTCCGGGTACACGAGTTGGCCATTTCCATCAACAGCCATCCACATTAAACCCTGAGTAATACCACTGGCCCACATTGAGAGATAGTAAAGCAGAATCCCCAATAAACCGACCCAAAAGTGGTTGTTCATGAGTCTTTGGCTGTATATTTTGTTGTTCCAAACCTTGGGAACAAGGTAGTAGATAATTCCAAATGTAAGAAAACCGTTCCATCCCAGCGTGCCTCCATGAACATGGGCAATAATCCAGTCGGTATAGTGAGCAAGTGAATTCACAGACTTAATGGATAAAAGTGGACCCTCAAATGTGGACATGCCATAAAATGTTACGGCTACAGCCAAAAACTTGATTATTGGGTCTGTACGCAGCAGATGCCAGGCTCCTCTAAGTGTCAGGAGCCCGTTTATCATTCCTCCCCAGCTCGGGGCCCACAGCATAAGACTGAAAACCATTCCCAGTGTTTGCGCCCAGTCCGGGAGTGCCGAGTTCAGCAAGTGATGAGGTCCGGCCCAAATGTAAAGAAAGACCAAGGACCAGAAATGGATTACAGATAATTTGTAGCTGTAAATTGGTCGGTTAGCAGCCTTGGGAACATAATAATACATCAGCCCCAAGAATGGAGTGGTAAGGAAGAAAGCTACCGCATTGTGTCCGTACCACCATTGAACAAGAGCATCCTGTACCCCTGCATAGACGGGGTAGCTCTTGAATAAGCTAACCGGGATCTCGATGGAATTTACGATATGTAGTACAGCTACTGTTATTATTGTAGCGATGTAAAACCATAAGGCCACATAAAGGTGCTTTATCCTTCTTATGGCAATAGTTCCAAAGAAATTAACCGCAAAGATAACCCAAACTAATGCGATTGCAATGTCGAGAGGCCACTCAAGCTCCGCGTACTCTTTGCTCTGAGAATATCCTAGCGGAAGCGTTATAAGTGCTCCGACAATGATAAGCTGCCAGCCCCAGAAGTGAATCCTGCTCAGGATATCGGAATATAAGCGCGTTTTAAGCAACCTTTGAGTTGAATGGTAGATCCCTGCAAAGATTATATTTCCACCAAAAGCGAAAATGGCTGCATTTGTATGGAGCGGGCGAATCCTTCCAAAAGTCAGCCACTCAAGGTTAAGGTTGCTCTTCCAGTAGGCTAGTTCCAATGCCGCCAGCAAACCTACGAGAAACGCTGCTGCTCCCCAGAAAATTGTCGCAAACAGAAACTTTTTAACAACATCGTCGTCGTAGACTATCTTATCCATCAATTTGCTGCTGACTTGGTTCCCATCAGCCATTTAGCTATTCCTCCTTCTTATTGCTGTCATTCCTTTTTGTCTCAAAGTCGTCTATCAACATCCTTTGGCTCGGAGTTGTAAGATCATCATACTGCCCCCTCCTGGTTGCCCATAAGAAGGCTATCAAGAAAATCAGGGCAAGTGTTATTGAAATTCCCAACGTTAAGAAAATTATATTCATGAGTACATTCTCTTTACATCCTTCATTGCGAGAACTTTTTTCCCATATAGTGTTGAACTTATTAAGATAAGAGAACTTAAAGGCATCAATATTGCCGCAACAAGCGGAGTGATAAATCCGAGTAATGCAAAGGTCCCTGCTGTCAGGTTATAAACCACGGAGAAACTTCTATTCCGCTTCATCGTTTGAACCATGGCACTTCCGTGGTCAAAAAAGTCCACAATTGTAAAAAGGTCATTGTTTAATACATATAGGTCGGATACTTTGAGACTTTCCTCAACACTTCCCTGTATGGCTACCCCTATATCCGCTGATGACAGGGCTCCGGCGTCGTTTAACCCATCCCCGATCATCATCGAATTTTTTTTGGACTTGATAATCTCTGACTTCTCTTCCGGGGTCTGTTCCCAAAAAACATTTTTTAGAGGAATAGAAAGCCGCTCCGAGACCTGTTTTACATTGTTTTCTTTATCCCCTGATAGAATGAAAATATTGAACTTTCTCCCTTTAAGCTCTTCAATAACGTATTTGGCATCTTCCTTTATAGAATCGCCTAGCAAAATTTCGGAGATCAGGCTCTCATCTTTATAGATAAGTATTCTTGTTGTAATAACCTCGTTTAGATCTTTTTGGCAGTTAATGCATTTGTCCGATACGAATTTGTAGATATGATTATTGGCCTTCGCCTGTACTCCCTTTGAATAAATATGCTTAAACTCCTCTACCACAGGCAGCCCCAGTTTTTTATCTGAAAGATGTGTTACAATGGCGCGGGCGATAGGATGGTTTGATTCTCTTTCAATAGCCAGAATTGCCGCCTGGTCTTCCTGAGATAATTGTTCGATGTTCCAATTTAGTATCTTAAATACACCTTTGGTTAATGTGCCTGTCTTATCAAAAAAAATATTTTTTATTGACTGTAGCTTGTCGAAAACCTTTGTGTCATTAACCAGGACCCCATTTTCAACCGCCGATTGAAGAGATAAACCGAGTGAAAGCGGAAGGGCAAAAACAAACGCGCAGGGACAGGCAATTAAGATAAACGCCATCACTCTGTTTAACCCCTCTGAGGAATCATAAATCGAAGAAAACGTGAGAAACGAGGCAATAGCGATTATTCCCACAAGGGAAGTGAACACTGTCGCATATTTATCGCTGAATGTAGAAAAGCTGATTTTGCTCTGATAATTTTTCTCGACTTCGTTTAGTATTTTCCCTATCCGTGTGGATTTCCCTGTGTTTGTTACTTTAATAACAGCCTCATCGGACTCGAGGATTGATCCTGCAAACACATTGTCATCCTTCAAAACGGTTTGAGGTATATTCTCTCCGGTAAGAACTGAGAGATTTAGCTGAGCATATGAAGACAGGAGCTTGCCGTCAACCGGAATCCGGTCTCCAATGGTCAGCTTGATTTTATCCCCGGGCTTGAGGTCGCCCATTGGCTGGAAAAAGTATTGCCCGCTACTATCGTCCCAAATTAAAATCCGGTTTGAGGAGAAGAGATCTCTGTTAAGAAGTTGCTTCCCGGATATTCTTTCTTGAACACTTTTCAAAAAATACCTACTGGCAAGTAGTAGAAAAATAAAGGCGGTTATTGAGTCAAAGTAAATCTGGTCGCTGCCTTTGAAGTAATTGTAAGCGCTCAGGGAAAAACCGACCATAATTACAAATACAACTGGAATATCAATGCTGGCGCGCTTTGCTCGAAAGGAGGAGAATACGCTCTTATAAAATGGATAGGCGCTGTACGTAATTACAGGGATTGTCAGCATAAGATTTAATAAGGTGAATAGCCTGGCAAATATCCCACTGGCTCCGGAGTAAATAGCTGCAGAGAGTAACATTATATTCCCGGCACAAACCGCTGCCACTCCCAAGCGAACAAGAAACCTTCTGTTCTCTCGATCCTTGAGCTCTTCAGCCTCTTCATCCATTTTGATGGGATGGGCTTTATAACCAAATCGTTTTACGATTTCGGGAAAGGATGAAAACCTCTTCTCCTTTTTAAATTTTACTTCTGCCACATTGGTAGACATACTGAGCGAAACGGATTCAATGTCGGGTACAGTTCTAGGGATCCTTTCAATCAACCATAAGCAGGCAGCACAGTGAATCCCTTCAATGTAAAAATTCATGCTCAGAGGTGATTCTTCAGTTGTATAAAGTTTTATAAAGTTATCTTGATTGAGGTACTCATAGCTTTCGGGAGAATCCGGATCGATGGGGACCTGCTTTTCCTCTCCGTAGAGAGACTCTTTCAGTCTGTAGTAACCGTCGAGACCGAGTTGATGTAAGAGCTCGTAAACAGAGCGGCAGCCCTGACAGCAAAATGCTTTGCCATCAGATTCCATTATATTCGTGGTAACAACTTCATCACCACAGTGCAGGCAATGGGTTTGTTTCAAAGGGTGGTTAGGAGGGTGATTTAGGCTAAAAGAATGCACAGTTCGTTGCATCGTTTTCACTTAAGTAAATAGCAATAAAGATGCCAGTGAACTCCCCTTAATTTTTAATGGAATTAAACTTAAAAAGGTGTCTGGTGTCAGAAAATCTTACAGTTATGTGGCTCTCTACACTCTATTCATAATATAAAATGAAACTTTCTACTTTAAAGCTTGTAACGGACCAGAAGTAAACATTAATTCATCTAGGTCAAGACTCTACAGGGCTTTAAAGAACTTATCCACCCTTTACCTGTGTCCCCTTGGTCTTCTTTTTGCATACATACTTTCAATGAAACAAAACATACTAACAAACTCCTTATACTATAAGTATCCTAATTCATTAACTTTGCATGGAATTGACGATGAAAATCTCAGACCTCTTAGACGGGAACACAATTGAACTTGATCTTAGGGCAAAGGGAGAAGATGAAGCAATTCGAGAATTGCTAAGTATCCTTCATAAAGCAAAAAAAATTAAAAATCCAGAGGAGGTAGCCACCACACTCTTAGAGAGAGAGAAGGTCACCCCCACTTCGTTTGGAAACGGAGTAGCAATACTACATGCCACAGTCGAGGGAATACAAGAAGTAGTTGCATGTCTGGCTATATCAAAATCTGGAATATACTTTGAGTCCCAGGATAAAACTCCAATTCGAATTATATTTCTTTTTTTATCTCCCCTGAAAGAGAGTGAAACTCATCTTCAGATTCTTTCAAAAGCAGAAGGACTCTTCCAAAATAGAAAACTCTGCGATGCCCTTCTCACTACAAGTAGCAAGGAAAAATTAATAAATGAGATTACTAAAGCTGAGAGAATGGGCTTGGATACATATATTAATCTCTCAGAAAAAGAGATCTTGTTAGAACTCAGGACAACCGAAAGAGGATTATCCGAAGATGAAGCGAAGAAAAGACTTCAAAAGTATGGACCAAATACGCTGGAGAAAATCCGAGGGAAACCCCTCTTTCTACGCTTTTTAGCTAATCTGACAAATCTTTTTGCCATGCTTCTCTGGGTAGCCGGAATTTTAGCGTTTGTCGCTAACATCTCACAGTTAGGCTGGGCCATATTCGCCGTTATTTTTATTAACGCCGTATTTTCTTTCTGGCAGGAGTATAAAGCCGAAAAGGCGGTCGAGGCTCTAAGAGAGCTAATTCCATCTTACAGCCGCGTTTTGAGAGATAATCAAGTGAAAAAAATCTTAACATCCCAGATAGTTCCCGGGGATGTAATCTCGCTTGAAGAAGGAGATAAAGTACCAGCTGACGGAAGACTATTCGAAGCCTTTGATATGCGGGTTGATAACTCAGCACTAACCGGAGAATCACGACCTATATACAAGATTGCAGAACCAATTCTCGACGGGAAGAATTTCCTTTGGACCGAAATGCCTAATCTGGTTTTTGGAGGTACGAGCATTCTTTCAGGCAGCGGAAAGGCCATAGTTATTGCTACCGGCATGAACTCTGAAATAGGCAAGATTGCAAGACTAACTCAAGTAATAAAAGAGGAATTAAGCCCGCTCCAGAAAGAGATGATAAAGATAACTAAAGTGGTGAGCATACTGGCTGTAAGTATGGGGATTTTATTCTTCTTCCTCGGCAACTACGTTGCACATCTTACAACCTTCGAAAGCTTCATATTTGCAATAGGAATCATTGTAGCCAACGTTCCGGAGGGCCTCCTTCCCACTGTAAGTATGGCGCTCGCTATGGCTGTTCAGAGAATGGCAAAACGTCATGTAATAATAAAACGCCTGTCCTCAGTAGAGACCCTTGGATGCACGAGCGTGATCTGTACCGACAAGACAGGCACACTTACTACAAACCAAATAAGTGTAGTAAAGCTGTGGTTTAATAAAAAGACTTTTGAGATTACGGGATCGGACTATGAGCCAAGCGGTGAAATACTCTATGACGGTTCCCCTCTATCTCGAGAAGCAATTAGAGCTTCAGGCATTGAGGTACCGATTACGGTTGGCCTCCTCTGCAATAATGCGGAGCTCTTAGCTCCATCAGATGAAAGAACTTTCTGGAGCCTAGCGGGCGATCCAACAGAAGGGGCGCTTCTTGTGTTTGCCAAAAAAGCTTGCCTTGACTACAAAGAAATAAGAAATAAAAACCCAAGAACCTTTCAACTCTCCTTTGATTCGGTAAGAAAGCGGATGTCCACAATAAACAATACAGGGGAGAACGAAATTCTGGCCAACGTAAAGGGAGCTCCCCGTGAGGTTCTTTCTCTTTGTAATTCGGTTTATCTGGATGGTAAGAAGCAACCCCTAACCGATGAAATTAGAAATAGTATCTTAGGCCATCTCGACAGTTTTGCAGGGGAGGGACTAAGGGTCTTGGGTTTAGCTTATAAAGAAGTTGACAAAAAAGATATTTACTCTCCAGACGAAGTAGAGAATGGACTTACGTTTGTAGGACTTGCTGGAATGATGGATCCTCCTCGTCCTGAGGTTCCCGGAGCAGTAAGCCTATGTCACAGCGCAGGTATAAAAATCATCATGATTACCGGTGACTATGGTCTTACTGCTCTCTCTATCGCAAGAAGAATCGGTCTTGTAAGGAATAAAAGCGCTCTTGTTATTACGGGAGCAGAAGTAACAGGGATGAGCGATGCCGAACTCCGGCAGGCTTTGGGAGAAAATGAGATTATATTTGCGCGCGTTTCCCCTGAGCACAAGATGAGAATTGTAGATGCTCTCAAAAATATGGGAGAGGTGGTTGCTGTTACAGGGGATGGAGTAAACGACGCTCCGGCTCTAAAGAAGGCACATGTGGGTATTGCAATGGGCCTTCGCGGTACGGATGTTGCAAAAGAAGCTGCGACAATGATTCTAACAGATGACAATTTTGCAAGCATCGTCGCAGGAATTGAGGAGGGAAGGGCCATATACTCAAACATAAAGAAGTTCGTAACTTATATTTTTGCCTCTAATGTTCCCGAAATAATCCCCTTCATCCTCTTTGTTCTCTTTAAAATTCCTTTGCCTCTTACCATAATGCAGATATTAGCCGTTGATCTCGGGACCGATTTGCTTCCTGCCCTAGGGCTTGGAGCGGAGCGTCCGGAACCCGGTGTTATGAATCAACCACCCAGGTCATTAAATAAAAGACTCCTGGACCCGCCGCTACTACTTCGGGCTTATGGTTTTTTAGGAATAATCGAAGCCATAGCAGCAATGGCGGGTTACTTCTTTATGTACTACTCCTCCGGATGGCGTCCAGGGATGGAATTAGCATCATCTGGGCCAATTTACCTAAAGGCAACAACTATGTGTCTTGCAGGGATTATAGCAACTCAGATGGGAAACGTTTTTGCCTGTCGTACTGAGAGGGAGTCAGTGTTCAAAGTAGGCTTTTCAAGTAACCGATTGGTTCTGCTTGGTATTTTAGTTGAAATTGTTCTCATCTACATTCTTGTCTATTTCCCTCCATTTCAGAGAGTATTTAATACTCATTCCCTGACTTTTGTAGACTGGGCTTTTCTTTTCATGTTTACTCCTCTTATATTTCTTGCGGAAGAAGGTAGAAAATACCTGATCAGGCTTAACAATAAAATTGCTTGAATATTTTCATCATGCGTTTAGTTAACAGCCTTAGGTCTTTTTCTGATCTCGGAAGAAAGATTGTTAGAAATAAAGTAGTGTTTCCCTTTGTTGGTACCTCTGGGGTCATTACGAAGAAAAATGCGACGAACCAATGCAAATTTCGAATGTATCCCCAATCAAAATTCTTAAGTTTCTTGTACTCAACATGCCAATTATATAAAGTTTACTGATAATTATGTGGGATAACACGGTTGTTCAAGTCTTCATAGTAGCTTTGCTCACCGACCTGGCAACGGGTCTGGGTGCTTTGCCTTTTGCTTTTGTCCGAAATTTGTCAAAACGATGGCAAGGCATATCAGCGGCAGTTGCAGGTGGGATGATGATCTCAGCCTCGGTGTTCAGCTTGGCCGACCAGGCTCTTCGTCGGGGTAGCGTCCTGGAGGTCGTCGCAGGAATGCTGGCGGGGGCAGGATTCTTTTACTGGGTCGCACGGCACGTAGAGAATAACCACTGGCATATTGGCAACCTGAGCGAAGCGGATTCGCGTCAAGCGGTGCTAATAGTGGTGACAATGTTTATTCACAGCATCCCTGAGGGCGTAGCAATTGGCGTCGGTTATGCGACTGGTGAGCTGAGATTTGGGCTTCTGCTCGCGGTGGCAATTGCTGTCCACAACATTCCCGAAGGGATTGCCGTTACTCTTCCGCTCCGCGCCAAAGGCGTGTCGCTTCCGACTTGCGCGGGGTACGCTATTTTGACGAGCGTGCCACAGCCACTCTTGGCTGTGCCATCATTCCTTTTGGTGTCTATATTTCAGCCACTTCTCCCAGCAGGCTTGGGGTTTGCGGGCGGCGCTAGGGTTGCAATAATAGAGAGGCACGGCATGCAGGGCCCCTATAAGATCTTCATCGCAATTAAAATATATAATCTATAACTAGCTCTTCTCATACTTATAAAGCCATACAAAAGCCCCTAAAATATCAGAAGTGGTGATTATCCCGATGAGTTTTCCATCCCGAGAGATAACTGGAAGACTGTTTATCTTATGCTTAAGCAACAAACCAGCCGCTTCCTCAATCGGTGTATCTTCAGTGACATTTAGGACTTCTGTTTGCATAATATCTCCCACTTTAAACCTGTCTTCCAACCTATAAACTTCATCCCAGGAGGTTATACCGCCGTTAGTCTCGGGTCTTCTTAAATCTCTGTCGGTGACAATTCCAATGAGTACCCCATCCTTCAGGACGGGAAGTTGTCTTATGCTGTGTTTCTTGAGAAGTTGAAAAGCGGCTTTGACACCGATCTCCGGTTCTACAGTCACGGGATTTCGTTTCATCCAGTTTTTTACGAGCATTTTCCCTCCATCTATTTCTTTAAAATTTCTGCGACAGGTAGAGAGGAAACGGGTGATATTGATGATGTACACTTTAACATTCCCGGTTCCAGAAACTTTACAAGATTATTGTAGTTATCTGTCTCGACAATGTATATAATCGTGTGCGATCCATGCTCAACATAGACATCCTTTAAAATGACTCCCTCTACATCTTCGTTTATGAGTATCTTCCTAAAACCTCCAATGTCCTTTGGGCAATTCTCGGGTTCATGTACTTGAGTAATAAAAAAAAGCATCTTAATACCTCCTTTGGTCATTTCTTACGCTATCTCTCTTCTTCTTAACTATCTAAGTGAGAATGTTCATCCATCTTTTACTATAGAAAAGATGCGTTATGTTGTGTCGTTTAGACGCCAATATCGGGTTTTTCTGTCATCAGATTCAGCCTTAAGCTATTTTTGTGAGAATCTTTTTAACCCGATTTAAAGAGTCCTTGAGATACCTCCTGTCAGTGCTGAAGCCAAATTGGCTAGCTCGGTTGCTACGACAACCACTATGTCATCCACTGATATTATTCCAGTAAGCTTTCCCTTCCTAGTCACCGGGACTCTTCTTATTGAGTTCCTGGAAAGAATTCTTAGTATATCAAATACATTCGTGTCTTCCTGTACGATGTGTAATTTTCTTGTCATAACGTCCTCAACGATAACCTCCCCTGGATCTTTATTCTCAGCTAGTACTGAAACGACGATATCCCTGTCAGTTATTATGCCGATTGGTTCTTCTATATCATTCACTACGATCAAAGCTCCAATATCCTCGTCTCTCATTAAAAGAGCTGCCTCAGTGATAGGAGCCGTCGGTGATACTGTAATAACTTTGGTTTTCATGATGTTCTTCGCTATCATCTCTTTTTCTCCTTTTTTATTTGAGCTTCTATTTAACTTTCTAATGGCAAATCATGTGCCATATAATTTGTAAAAGTCGCCATTTAATTCCCTAATATTTTAAGTGAGTTTAATAATGCGCTTTAATTTAGGTTTTGTCAGATGTCAGATAATAAGACACCAGGATTAGGAAATCGGATTTGAAATGTATTGGATTTATTAAGAAAAATTATTGGCACGTATTTTGACTCTTATTAGACATGGTTCAACACCCAAAGAATTATGTAGGAGAATGGTCGAAACCAATGTAAATTTCAGGAGGATAGGATGTCTGAAGACAGCTCTCTATATATTATAGGCTCAAATTACAATTCGGGAAGACAAGCTTATGAGGTGAGCATCGGATACATGGTGAAAGATGAGGAAGTTAAAGGGCGGAATGTAAGTATTACGATCGTAGTCAATGTACCGAACCATAAGGATGAAAAGAGTAAAGTTATAGAAATAGCCATAGATAAGGCCAGAAAGATACTGGAGCAAGCCTCCAAAGCTCCTGTTGAAGCGTAAAGGGTTGTAGTCGTGCTAATAAATGGGGGAATATGTGAACATATGATTTAGGACAATTAAATTTCGTGAATGGTTTGGGATAGAGCTTTTATTATTATACCTGTTAAAGCTTGGGTTAAGGCCTCATCTAACCTTTTGTCATTGCTTACAATCAGATGACTGTCTCTAGGAAGTTCAATTGGTTCCTCAAACTCCTCTTTAAATCTCTCAAATATCTCCAAGCGTCCATCGGAGACGGCTTTCCCCCCTTTTTCTCTTTTAATCAGTCTTTCTCTTATTTTGTCTTCACTGGCTCTTGTTTGGATAAAGTAAAATGGCACTCCTAGGGTCTCTGCTTCTTGAATGACATGTTCCCTGAACGCCCTCTTTGAAAAACTGGCATCGAGAATTACAGTTTTTCCGGATTCGATGGTTCTTCTTCCTCCGGTTATAACCTCCCGGTAGGTTATGTCGGTAATATCTTTTGAGTAAATCCCTTTATCGAACCCTTCGTACCTTCTTTCTGTCGGTTCGACACCCATTATTTCCTTCCTCACTTCATCCGAGGATATGACTCTGCAGGTAAGCTCTTCCGAGAGCGCACGAGCAAGTGTGCTTTTCCCAGTTCCCAAGAGGCCAAAAATCACTATAAGCCCCGGCCTGGAGCCGAAGAGGGCGTAGTTTAGGGAAAATTTAAAATACCTTTTTGCTCTTTCTTTGGAAGCGTTTTTCTCTTCACCAGGAATTTCCGGCTCATCGCTTCTTATACTTTCTACTTCCCCTCTCACAAAAGCCCTATAGCATTTGTAAAAGTCAATTATCTTGGAAATAGTTTTATCGTCCATCCTCCTTGAGATTTCAGAGACGATAAAGCTTGCAAGGTCGCCGTAGCCGTTAAAATCCAAATCCATCGCTAGAAAGGCTATGTCAGAAGCGATGTCTATGTACCTGAATCTCTCATTGAACTCTATGCAGTCATAGATGCAAACATTCTGAGGGCTTATGTTTATATGCTCAAGGTGAAGGTCACCATGGCAGTCCTTGATTAATCCTTTCTCGATTCTCTCTTCAAAAAGACGAGATTTTTTTTCAAAAAACATATCGTTATAGAACTTGATCGCATCGTATGTTGCTTTTGAAATGGTCTTCCCGATAAAACGCTCTGAAATAGAGAGACTCTCATCAATGTTTATCCTAATCCTTTCGGGTTTTCCGTATTTATTTATCTCTTCTTTTAGGGACTGCCGCTTGTAAAATTCTACTAATTTTTCTATAACCCTGAGCAAATCATCTTCGGTAACCCTGTCCTTTTTAAGGAGGTTTTTAAGAAAATACCTCTCAGGTAACTTTCTCATCTTTACAGAGTACTCAACTGTATAGTCGCCTTTTCCAAACAAAAAAAAGCCGTCTACTATAGAAATTTCTTCGACCCCTAGGTACGCATCACAAATTCTGGTGTTTAGCTCCACTTCTTTCTTACAGTAATACCGTCTCTTATCAAGAGTTGAGAAATCTAAAAAGCCAAGATTCACGGGCTTTTTTATTTTGTAGACATAAGGTGGAGCTATAAAAACGTGAGATGCGTGAGTTTGTATGTGTTTTACGTATCTAGGATTATGGGGATACGAAGAGGGATCTGAAAGAAATTCAATTAGAAGTGCGCTCACTTCTTCCTTTTTCATTTATCCTCTAAGGTTTCAGAACTAAAACTGAACAAGGAGAATCTTGAACGACCTTTTCTGTGACGCTTCCTAAGATAAACTTTTTAATCCCTTTCCTTCCATGAGTATTTGTTACTATTAAGTCAATGTTTTTATTGGATGCGTAATCAACTATAGAAACCGCAGGGTTTATTCCGTGAATTACTTCTGAATCGCGCTTAAGTTTGATCTCATTAACTCTCTTTGCAAGGCCATTAGAACAAAGCCTTATTAAATCTTGTAGAAAACTGTATGGCGTTTCGTAATCATAAGCGTATAAACTAAAAACGTACACGACTGAAACATTGGCTTTTATTCTCTCTGCCAAATCTATGGCATAGTCAAGAGCGGAGTCTGATTCTTCGTATATATCCAGCGGAACAAGAATATTACTTATGTTTACTGTGCTCTCCCGATCCTTCTTCTTTACGGCAAGCACTGGTATTTTAGATTCTCTTAACACTCTCAGAGTTGTGCTTCCGATAAGCATTCTGTCTATGAGTCCAAGCCCTCGTTTACCGACAACTATGAGATCGGCTTTCTCGCGGTGAGCAATTTGCGCGATTTTCTTATTTGGTTCTCCTTTTAATACTCTTCCTTCGAAATTTACCCCTTGGGTTGTTAGTTCATCTTTAATCTTGGCTAACTTTGCTTTATAATTTACCCTAATTTCTTTCAGCCATTTGTTAAGCTTACTTTCAGGATGTTCTGCAAAGTGTTTATGTATTAATCTCGTAGACATCGCAATTACATGAATACCTATTATTTCGGAGTTAAACCTTTCTGCAAAAAACTTTGCATAGTTCAGCGCTTCTAAAGATTCATTTGAACCGTCGAATGCAAAAAGAATTTTTTTTATATCCATTGTAACCTCCGTCACTTATTATCACACCATATCACATAACTTCTAAAAGCCAACTTAGTTGAGAACCATGTATTAAGACATTTCCACATAATTTGAGTCAAGCGAAGAGACCCAATTAACTATGACTCCTATAGTTTCATCGGGATTTTCCATACAATCGTGTTTGGCTTGCGGTATGTATTTTACCATCACATCTGAGTTTCCCGCAGTATGAGCCAGGCGGGCTAATTCTCCGGCTTCCCAGGGTTCGAGTATGTCGTCGTTTTCACCCTGGAGAAAGAGAATCGGAACCTTTATATTTGAAATAAGCCTGTATGTCATGGCGTTATAAGCCTCCGGCCCTCTCATAAACCACCAGGTTTTGTATGTAAAGATTTCAATGTGAAACGGATTGAACGTAGGTCCCCAGGCTCGATAAACTATAAAGATCTGATCCTTGGAGCTCTTATAAGGATCTGGTCCTAAGATCTCTTTAGCTTTCCTGTATACCTCATCATAGGGCGGCTCACTATTCCACTTTTCCCAACGTTTTCTTTGAGCCTCTGGAAGAGAAAAAGAACATCCCTCCAGAATTAATCCTTGAATACTCGGGTCAGGTCTTTTTGATGCATAATAAGCGACGATATTTGCTCCCAAGCTGTAGCCCAAGATAAATATCTTACGGAATCCCTCTTTTCTGAGCATATCCAGCGATGCATCTATGTCATTTATCGTGTCATCAAAGATTCCTTCTCCCATTATCTGTCCCATAAAGGCCATTCGGGTGTTAATGGAAAAGGAATTAATGCCGTGCTCTAGGAGGGCTGATGGAAGGAGTCTGGGAGTACCACGGGCAAGAAAATGTCCAAGTACGCCGTGGACATGTAAGATTATGGGTGTGTTTAATACATCTTTCTTATTGTCGGAACTCCTTAAAAGTAAGAAAGCATCCAGTTGAAAGCTGTCATTAGTTTGAAAACTTATAAGATTTTTGCGGATCATAATTTAAATACTAGGAAAACGAGGGTCTACTTTTGGAATCTTCTATCAAGCCATTTTGTTATTATATCTCCCAGTTCATCTTCCTTCGTTTCCAAGGTGTGTCCGGTATTCAGATAAAAGGCTGACACGTCTCTATTGCCAGCATCAAGGGCAATCTGAGCTAATTCGAAGGTCTCGATTGGGTCTATTATATCATCGTGCCAGCCCTGAGTAAGAAGAATTGGAATCTTCGTTTTTTCTATTTGCTTATATGCTCTTGCGCCTTCGGCTTCGGGTCCAGCGAGAAACCACCATGTCTTGTAAGTGTAGATTTCGGTGTGTTCCGGTCGATAAGTATCTCCCCCCGCCTTATAGATCAAAATTGTGCGGTCTTCAGATGCATTATATGGGTCTGGTTTAAGAATCTCTTTAGCCCTTCTGTAAACCTCCTCGTATGAAGGTTCGCTCTTCCATCTATCCCATCGGTGACGAATCGAGTCCGGCATAGAACGGGGAGTTGCAAGGGCGATTACCCCTTTTAAGCTTGGATAAGCAGATGAATCGTTCCGCAAAGCTGTATATCTTAATACTATACATCCACCCAAGCTGTATCCCGATAAGATAATCTTTTTATAACCTAGTTCTTTTAAAAATACTATGACGGTGTCTATTTGAGGTACGGTGTCTTCCAGGATTCCAAATCCGAAAAACAGGCTGAAATTCGCCATGCGTGTGTTTATTGATAACGAAGAATAACCTGCCTTAGCCAGGATCGGAGGTAAAAAACGCTGACTCCCATCTAAAAAGTTTCCTAAGAAACCGTGTACATGAATGATAATTGGCTCTTTTTCAGATTGATCACTATGAGCTGTAGTGTGGTAAAAAAGGGCATCTATTTTACTATTGCCAAAGGGAATAGATATAAGCTCTTGCTCCATAAATTCCACTTTCATCTAAATACCCCTACTGGATTATTATAAAAGAGTAAAACACCTAATTTCAAAATGTTAATTCAACCTCTTTATCTTCCTCATGAATGTCCACCTGCTGTGTTCTGTTATTTGCATGTATGTAAACCACACCAGGTAGCTTTAGTATCTTAGAACTAAGCTTTAATTTCATTCTTTTTATATTTTCGATTCTGAGTTTAAGCCGGTTATTCTCATTAACGTTAGCTTCGATCTTGATTGGATATTCTATTTGAAAAGGTGAGAAATCTAGCCAGAATATACTACTTTTAAAGAACCCGTTAGGAGCCGTGTAATTAATATGCTTTGGAAGACCATTCCTTCTGAATCTTTTAAACCAATTAAAGACCCTGGGTAAATCCTCATCAACCATGTACCAGGTGTGACCGTGTTCCGGGTAGGAGGTAAGCTCAGTTGGCGCTCCGAGCTTTTTTAATATCTCATGGAGTATGAGCCCTTCTTCGAGCGGTATGGCCTCATCCCCACCGCCATGGGAGATATATAGAGGAAAATCTTTCAAGTTTTTTAACATCCTCTGGGGATAATCCAAACTATCTAAAAATTGTTCCAATTCTTCTCTAGACATCTTTTGTATTTTATCTTTATAAGACCCAAGGCGATAAGGTCCAAATACCACTGCCGAGGCAGCAATTAGGTCAGGGTAATATAAGGAAACAAGTAGAGCCTCGAGTCCTCCGTAGGACATCCCCGTAACAAACACACGGTCTTCATCAATTGGAAAACTCTCCTTTATGACTTCAAGAAGCTCCGGGAATACATCTAATTTTCCCTGACGTATATACTGCGCACCTAGGGTGACAGGGGGAATAATTGCAAGGTATCTATTTTCTCTAGCATATCTATGAAGTTCCTGAGACTTTATATAATTATTAAGACATATAACCACAGGAAGCTTTTCATCCTCTTCAAGTGTAGGAGAAATGTAATAGAATTCAAACTTCTGATGATATTTTGTCGAAAGATATGATCTCGAATATATTTGTCGTCCCTCTAGGGTGAATTTAAAACGCCCTGGATGACCTACAGGAAGGATGTTTCCATTTGATCCAATATAGATGATTGAATTAGAGCCGCCTGCAACATCCGGATTTAGATCCTCATTATTTGGGTCATTTACCCAGTTTCCATCAACAATGTATTTGTAATCATAGGACCTATTCGGTTTTAATTCCAAAATCATGCGCCATACGTCATCTCTTCCCATTACTAAGGCAGTAGCTCTCTTTTTCCATCCATTAAAATCCCCTGCAAGGAAAACCTCTTTAGCCCTTGGTGAATAGTAACTAAAAAGTATTCCTTCCTTAACACGGAGTGGTTTGGTTGCCCACCAACCCCCATATTGTTTAACCTTATCTAACATTCGATTTGAAGGCCTTTTGTTTTCAAGAGGTTATTTCTCTTCTGCTTTTATCCATTCATCGTACCTTACTATTAGAACCGGGCAGGGGGAAGAAAAAACCACTTTATGGCTTGTGGTTCCTATTGCGAGTTGACCGGTCTCCGACTTAAGTCCGTGGGAACCCATGATTATTAAGTCTATCTTCTTCTCCTTTGCAAATGTATTAATGACACGCCAGCGCGGTCCTATAACTATAATCTTCTCGACTCGAAGTCCCCTTTTCTCAAAAATACTTTTTTCTTCCTCTATCTTTTTCTCCATCTGAGCTTCGATGTCTTTATAGAATTGTTTAACTTCGGCATCTATATCGGTATACTCCAGGGGTTCTATTGCATGAAGTATATAAATACTTGCACCCAGTTTTTCTCCTAGATAAATTGCGTATTCCCTCGCTTTTGCTGAATGCAAAGAAAAATC
>JACPIY010000046.1 GCA_016187835.1 Deltaproteobacteria bacterium
GCTCCTCTGTTTTTTTTTGCATCCTTTTTCCTTTTTTTCTCTCATGTAACCCAAACCAGAGCTTCAAGCCTTCTCTCGGCCTCGTTATATTCCTCTTTGTAAGCCCATTCCTCTTGAAGCTTTAAAATAAACTTCCTTCCACTCCTAACAAGCCTCCCTGCGATCAACAAAAACCTCTGTCTTATCCACTTGCCCATTCTCTTCTTATCCTTTTGTCCTAACAATAGTTCCTTAAATAAGTTCATCAAATTATGTGCAAGCATAACTAACTGAAAATGGGCTACATTAGCTCCATAAAAGTGGGATATGTTTACATCTAATGAGTATGATAGTATCCCTTCTTTTATCATGTTCTCAGCATTGGCTCTCCCATTATAGAACCTCCATACTTCTTCAGGTGACATCCATTCAATATTGGTCACTATGACCTGATAGTTGTAGCCCATGAGTTCAAAGAGTGTAGGCTGTTTCTTAGCTCTTTGGTTTCTCTGTTCTTCTCTTATAACCACCATTCGTCTAGGCTCTTTCCATTCCTTCGACAGGGCTCAGGACAGGCCTATTCCTGTATACTTCATCTCACCAACAGATATTCCTCCACCTATATCTCTATAGTTAAGCCCTACAAGTTCAATCTGAATCCATGGATATAGCTTCACTACTATGGCAAACAGAACCTTTTTCATCTCTAGATAATTCAGGAAATCACCATCATAAAATCCACTGTCCGCTCTTAGATAAATCTCTTTGATTCCCTCTGGAATCTTCTTCAAACACTCATCAACAAACCTTTTTACACCACGGCAGCTATGAGCCTTCCCTGTGCGGAAGATTCCATGCAGAAAGTCTCTTGTCTCTCCTATGAAGCAAAACAAAGGATGGAAACTAGCTCTACCTGGTTTCTTAGGATTATATCCCACTGAAGCCCTTTGCTGATGCCCATAAGCTGTCCTTACATGGGAATCTAAATTCAGCGTAACCTTATGCCACCCCTCAAAGTCTCTTCTCGCTTTCATGAGCAGGGAGTGGTTTACCTTAGCTATACCTTTAGCTGTCTCGACTCGAAAGCTCTTTAGAAATCGGCTGATTGTGCTCTGAACCGGGTAGTCATCGAGTCCAGCTATCTTCTGAAATACTTTATCCAGCCTAAGCACCACAGTATCACTTTGTCTCTTGAGGTCAAGTATTACAGCATAAAGTAGACACACTAACATTCCACCTACTGAGAACTTACTGTCTCTATTCTCAATTGGGACAGCACTTTCAAGTTCTTCTTTGACTCCAAACCGTATAAGAAATTTCTTTAAAATGGGAATCCCGCCGAATTTTGTCAGGTTTCTGCCTGTAAATTCAACTCGAATATCTTTATGAAATTCTACTTTCTGTGAAGAGGAATAAGCAAATTGAGATTTCACTTTTTAGGTGACCTCCTAATATTGTAAATTTTTCCTGCTTTATACCTATTCTCTCAATGCATTATTTGGGTTTATATCAAAATCGATTTTGTCTGTCAAGCTTTTTGTAGGATTTCACAGTAGGAAAGCAAGTTACTAGTATGCCTAGCTCTTAGGGACTGATTTGATTTATGCAACTGGTGAAGATAAAGTACACTCTCTTGAATACATAATCAAAGGGAATTTTATATATTGGGTGAGAGTAAAGTTAGATACGTCTGCTACATCCGGTATTATGTAAGCAACTTAGACCGTGCACTTACATTTTATAAGGATGTTTTAGGTTTAAAGTTAGTAGGACAATGAAGTAACGGCGTTACATTTGATGCTAACAATTTAATGATTGGACTACATATTCAAGGGGGGGGGGAAATTCAAAGAGGGAACGAACCATTAGTTACCTTTCATATAGACAGCGACATAGAAAAATTCTATGATGTACTTAAGAAGCATGGAGTTAAGCTCTTGGGGAAAATTGCGGAAGAACCAATTGGTAAGGTTGTCTCCTTTGAGGACCCTGATGGGTATGTTTTGTCACTGCATGAACCAAAAAGGTAGAAGCTCAGAATATACGCTCTATCGGGTATAACGATATTGGTAAGGAATCAAAGTCCTAGAGCGCCGCTCATTTCCTCAAGTGTTATTGCTATAATGTCAGGTTTCATGCCAAGCTCATCAAGTTGAGTGCCAGAGCGGTTTATCCAACCCACTTTAAAACCAAAGGCTTTCGCCCCGACTACATCGAACGAATTAGATGATACAAAGAAAATTTCTTCCTTAGGAATCCCTAGATACTTTGGACCAAGAGCATATACTTTGGGAGAGGGTTTATAGGTTCTAACCTCATCAGCACTAAGAATATACCTAAAATAATGCTTTAGACCGCTGTTCTCAAGGAGAGTGTTTAACATCATAGGGCTACCGTTTGAAAGCACTGCTAACTCGTAGTTCTTTAGATGTCTTAGTGCATCTGCAACTTCGGCAAAAGGTTTTAGATACAGGTAAGTTTCCATAAGCTTTTTTCGCTCAACTTGAGATACACTAATACTAAAGCTATTTATGGCGAAGGTAAGGGCATCTTCTGTAACCTCCCAGAAGTCCTTATATCTTTCCATAAGACTTCGAAGAAAAGTATATTCAAGTTGTTTTGCCCTCCAGAGTTTTGAAAAACCTTCTGGGTCTTGTATAATATACTTGCAGGCTTCTATAACAGAGTTTATATCAAACAAAGTTCCATAGGCATCAAAAACAAACCCTTTCATTCAAACCAATCTTACCACACTATTACTTCTTTGGAAGGGGTTATAAAGAGGTTATATAAGAGAAGGTGTCGGTATCTATACCCACAACTTCGTGCAATACTCTTACATCGAGTCCCCTCTTTTCTCTTAGCGTATTAATCGGCACAGCTATGAGTTCCAGAGGGTCCTTAACAAGACCTTCTATATAATAGGGTAGTCCACATGAGCCGTATGAAGCATGAGGAGATTCTTCAAAAATCAAAGCTTCTATT
Organism: Deltaproteobacteria bacterium; assembly: GCA_016187835.1. GTDB lineage: Bacteria > Desulfobacterota_D > UBA1144 > Nemesobacterales > CSP1-2 > JACPIY01. Next base: position 2,965 of record JACPIY010000046.1, read on the forward strand.
TCGGGTCTTTTCCTTTTTACATAGCTTGCTGCACTTAGTCCTGCTGCATTTCCCCTATAACCACTAACCTTTCGCTATGAACCATCTTTAATCCTCCAAATGTTAAGTTTCACAAGTCTTCATCATTTTCAAAACTTTGAATTGTTGCATGAATCACATTGCTTATCTTATTAACCTCCTTCTTTAAACCCTTTCCAAAGCCTTCTCTATTCTTTTTCGAACCTCTTTTCCGATTTCCTCTACATTGGGATTCCCAACTAGTTTGAAAGCCGCTTCCGGATCCATCGCCGTTACCACTACTTTCCCGTCTTCCTTTTCGTAAACTAAAACATTGCAGGGAAGAAGCCTGCCGAGTTCAGGCTCCATATCAATTGCCTTGTGGGCAAAATGAGGATTGCAGGCACCCAGAATCTTATAGGGTTTTCTCTCTAGTCCGAGTTTTTCCTTTAGCACCTTCTTTGCGTCAATCTCTGTAAGAACACCAAATCCCTGTTCCTTCAAGGTTTCGGTTACTTTCCTTACGGCTTCATCAAAACCAAGGTTGGTTTCACCACCAAAGGAATAATTACTCAGTTTTCTTACTTCCATTTTTGTCCTCCTTCTCCTAGTGTCCCACACTGCTTTTTCCCAGAATCTCCAGAATTGGACGTGGAGTGTCATCAGTATTTGGCGGTAAAATTGGATACTCTACATTGGGTTGATCTCCGGTTAGGGTTCTTAGGAAGGCTGTAATGCTGTCAATTTCTTTATCGGTCAGTTTTATCCCCAACTGTGCTGATCCCATTACGGAAACAGCCTGTCTCAGGTTCCAGACTTTCCCTGAGTGGAAGTAGGGAGGTGTTAGCTCAATATTACGTAATGAGGGTACTTTGAACACATACTCATCGCTTGCCGTCTTTGTAACCATGAACCGACCTTTATCGCCTAGCGGTAGGATATCGGCTCCTGGTCTTTCCACAACGCCAAATGGAAAGTAGCCACTACCGCCTATGTTAACCCCGTTATGGCAACCAGCGCAACCTTTTTCCATAAAAAGCTTAAGACCCTCCTTTTCCTCAGCGTTAAGAGCGCTGACATCTCCTTTCAAATATTTGTCGAAGCGAGAATTGGGAGTGAGTAGTGTAGCTTCAAAAACCTCGATCGCTTTGGCTGTGTTATCGAATGTGACCGGGGAATTTTCCATAGGAAATGATTTTTTGAAGAGGTCAACATATTGAGGCATGCTATTCAGAGTAGCGACAAGTCTTTCCGGGCCATTACTCATTTCCACTGTGGCCTGGACTGGACCTTTAGCTTGCTCGGCTAGATCTTTGGCGCGTCCATCCCAGAACTGAGCGATGTTAAAAACAGCATTAAGAACAGTAGGGGCGTTTCTAGGACCCTTTTGCCATCCGTGACCGGTTGAGATTTCCTGAAGGTCAACACCGCCGGTTCCTAGGTTGTGGCAGGTATTACAACTAATAAGTGCCGAGGCAGAAAGTCTGGGATCGAAATAAAGCATCTTTCCCAATTCAATCTTTTCTGTGGTTATTGGATTATCTTTTAGAACTGGGGGGGGTTCCAGAATCGGCTTGAACAGGGTTTGCGCTTTCTTTAAAAGATCATCCTGAGCCCATGCGCTTTGTATAAATAATAATATTCCTACTACAATTACAATCTTCCATCGCATATTTTACCCTCCTTATTTAATTAACTTTTTCTCCAACCGGCCCATACGGGAACACCGTTTTCATCACGAAGCTTGAGTATCTCATCGCCCTTTTTCACTTCTGCTGCAATAATTGCTGGTTTCCCTTGATAAGTAATCCTAGAGCCTGTTATCTCAACTTTATCCTTTGGCTCAATCTTAATGTCCTGTCTTTCAATGAACCAACCGGGCCCAAGGTGAACTGAAATAGTTTCCTTTTCTGTCTTTAGCGTCAAATGAATTCCATAGGACATTCCACTCATTGGGGTAATTTTGTCTACGCTAACCACTTCACCGCTTATCGTTTCTACGGTTTTGGGATTGTACATACTATTGTAGGGGCTTCCCGTTCCCCAACCTTTACTGCCCTTCCATGCCATTCCGGGCTGAGCAAAAGATTCGGAAGGGATAAAGCCGAGGATGCCAATTAATAGAATCAAAATGCCCACTTTTTGCATGATATTGCCCTCCTTTTTATGTATTATGAATATCATAATCCACTAATCCAAAGATAATCTCTTTAGCCATTTTCTTACTTCGTTTGAGAATTACATTTATTGCGAATCCTATGACTTAGAATGAAAAAGAGTTTCTTTCTTAATAGTTCCCGAATCAATAGTTGATCCTTCAGGAGATATCGCCCAAAAGCGGATCTCCTCCGGGTAAACTTCCAAATAAAGAAAATTGTTGGAATCCGCATCGCATGCAGTGTAGTCGTTGGGCTCGGGTTCTCTGAGTTTTGCTCCACCCCCACCAGAGATAAAGTGGATGATCCCTTTCTGTGGTTTCATACGGGCATAGTAGTGATTATGACCTGCAAGAGTAACCTGGACGTTTTCTCTGATTAGAATGTCTTCAATAGCGTTACGGAACCCTATATCAGGCTTGTGACCACCATAGGGCGAGTATAATGGATGATGGAAGAATGCGATCTTCCAAATCGCATCACTTTCTGACAAAGCTCGATTCAGCCATGCGACCTGTTCATCGTCTTTTTTTCCTTCCACCATTCGATTGGAGTTCAAAGCAAAGAAGGCAACGAGCGGTTTTTCATCGGTTTTGATATTGGGTGTATATGTGTAATAACCCTTTTCACCCATGATGCCAAATCGAGTCCCATCTTTGATTTCGTAGACTCCATTATTAGTTTGCATATCGTGGTTACCGAGTGCAGCATGGAATTTAACGTCTTTATCCTCGAGAACCTTGTAATACTTATCAAATCGTTCTGGGAAAAGCTTGGGGTCGCCACCTTTATTACTACTGTTCCCATATATATTGTCACCGAGCATTAGAACAAGGTTGTATGGATGCTTGTTATACAAATCCAACATGCGATCGGCGATTTTTTCCTCGGCTGGGCAGTCGCAACCATTGTCCCCAATCGCGACAAAAGAAAAATGTGAAGTAGCTTCTTCCTGATCAACGGGTGATGTTGGAGTCAGAGGTAAAGACGCTTTATCTTTTTTATCCGTGGAGTTAAGTAGACTGGAACCTGAAAGGCATGAAAGTGAAGTGGGTTTTTCCTTCTCACACCCTGCGGGGAGTACGATCAGCAAGCTCATAAATATAAATAATGCTAACTTTGTGTCTACTTTCATTGTGTTAGCTCAACTCTGGTTTTGATGCCATTAATTTCCTTCGTCCTGATCGGATTGATAAGGAGATGAACTTTGAGAACTCGCACCGGAGCGGATTTCAGGATGGTTTATTTTCCCACCTAGGTTTGCAGTCCAAGCCATTAGCCCGCCGCTTACTATGAGAACGAGGAGGGTTAGTACGGTTAATTTTCGTCCTAACTTGTCAGAATACCAACCGGCAATTAGAGATATAAGAGCTAGTGCCCCCGCAACCTCGATAAAGATAAATGCTAATTCCGCCTGTTCTTCATGCTCCTCGATCAGTTGTTCCGATATGCCCGGTAGTTTCTCAACAACTTCCTCTGTTGGCTCTCCAGTCAAATAGACAGGAATTGCCCACAGTGCCACCAGAATGACAAAAATCAGAGCGACGTTTATAAGCTCGTTGCTTCTTCGCAACATAGCTATGATGAGGAGAAGTATACTAAATCCAATTCCTACAAGTGGAATATGATTTAATATCAAATGAACGTGAGCCCAATTCATTGATTACCCTCCTTGTTTTTATCCTGAATTCTTCACTTAATTTCAGAAGTACAACGTACTGCTTAAGTTTTGGTCTTACAAGTGGATACTCTAATTGGTTTATAAAGCGGACACCAGCCTAAAACGGCAGTTAGAATCGGTATAACACCGATTGCTCCCCACCAACTCTTGAAATAAAACCCCACGGCAATAATGACCAATCCAATAATTACTCTCAAAACCTTGTCACTCATACCTACGTTGCATTTCATGGATGTTGCCTCCTTTTATGCTTTCTTATATTGTAGTGCAACCATTATGCCAATTAAGAAAACTTAGCAATTATGAGGCGTTGCAAAATTAGAAAAATGTAAGATGTCAGATAATCGGACAGCGGTGACTATGGTAAGTTTGATCTAAAATAAGCGATTACACCTGCATTTTTCGATTAGGGTGTGTCTTTCTAGTTCTAAGGATAGTCATTTACTTTTTGGTTACACTATCATGAGATTCCTTTGTAATTCCGTACTTCTGTATAGCGTATATTAGCGAGTTACGCGAAATATTAAGTAACTTTGCCGCCTGTGTTTGATTCCAGTTCTTATTTTTAAGAGCTTGAAGAATTAAGTCCTTTTCAACCTTCTCTAGATCGATTCCTTCCTCGGGAATTGGAATTGTGAAATTCTCAGTCTCTGGCTTTTGCTCTATCAGTATTTCTTCGGGTAAGTCCTGAACGGTAATCGTGTCTCCTTGACAGAGAACAACTAACCTATGAATCAGATTTTCAAGTTCTCTAATATTTCCCGGCCAATGGTAATGGTTAAAGGCTTTAAACACATCTTTATCGAATTTTAGCCCAACCTTGCCAAACTGGTTTGTAAATTTATTCAGAAAATGATTAGCAAGAAGTGGAATATCCTCTTTCCTTCCTCTTAGAGGAGGCAGAGTTATCGGGATAATGTTAAGGCGATAGTAAAGGTCTTCTCTAAATAATTTCTCATCCACTAGGTGTTTAAGGTCCCTGTTTGTGGCGGCTATAACCCTGACATTAACTTTCAAAGGCTTCACATCTCCAATTTTATCGATTTCCATATCTTGAAGTACCCTTAACATCTTTACCTGTAGCTGAGGATGTAACTCGCTAATCTCATCGAGGAAAATAGTGCCTCCATCTGCCGCCTCAAATTTGCCGATTTTATCAGATCCTGCTCCTGTAAAAGCTCCGCGTTTATAACCAAAGAGCTCTGACTCAAGTAGATTCTCCGGAATAGCACCACAGTTCACAACTATAAATGGTTTCTCACTCCGGGGACTGTTAAAATGAATGGCTTTTGCCAGAAGTTCTTTTCCTGTTCCGCTTTCACCTTGGATTAAAATAGCGGAAATAGTTTTAGCTACCTGACTCGTAATATCATAGACTTCTCTTATTGCCTTTGAGCTACCTATCATATTATCAAAACTGAACGATTCCGATAGAAGCCCTCGAAGGTACCTATTTTCTGCTACAATTTCCTTCATTTTAAGGCATTTCCCCACTTTGAGCTTTAACTCATTTTTATCAAAAGGCTTCGTAATGTAGTCAAATGCCCCAAGACGGATGGCTTCTACCGCTGATGGTATTGACCCATAGGCAGTTATTACAATTACCATTGCATCACTTGAGATAGCTTTTACTCTTTTAAGAAGCTCCATGCCGTCCATTTCAGGCATTTGTAAATCTGTAATAACCAGGTCCACTTCATTTTCTTGAAAAATGTCTAATCCCATAATGCCACTATCCGCTGTAAGTACCCTATATCCTACTTCTACCAGTTGATATTCTAGTACCCTTCGTAAGCTCTTGTCGTCGTCTATTAGTAAAATACTTTTCCCTTTCATTGTTCCCTTCTTGGAATCCTTAGGGTAAATGTCAACCCACGATCAGGATTCAGGTGGACAGCAATGTCCCCGCCGTGCTTTTTAATTAACTGATAAGAAATTGACAGTCCTAATCCTGTACCATCTTCCTTTGTGGTAAAGAATGGGTCAAAAACTCTTGATAATTTTTCACTCTCGATTCCAACGCCTTCATCACTTACTGAAACCTCAATGCTACCGTTTCTATCATTGGTTTTAATGAGCAGCTTCCCTCCATAAGGCATTGCCTGAATCCCGTTGATTACAATGTTTAGAAGGACCTGTTTTATCTGCTCCGAGTCTACGAAGATATTAGGAAGTGCTTCACTAAGTTCAGAAATAACTTTAACCTTTTGCTGTTCGGCTTTCTTGAAAGTAAGCCGAACTACGGAATCAACGATTTCATTAATATCAGCATCTCTTAACTCAGGCTCCGGTGGTCTTGCAAAGCGGACAAATTCAGAAACAAGCGTGTTTAGCCTCTCTACCTCAACTTTTATTACCTCTACAAATTCATACTTTGGGTTTTCCTTGTTAAACTCACTCTCTAGTATATCTATAGCTCCATTAATGGAACTAAGCGGGTTTCTTATCTCATGTGCAAGCCCTGCTGCTAGTTCTCCCAAGGCGGCTAATCTGTCTGCCTGCCTAAGCTGTTCAAATGTTGTCTGTAACTTTTGGTAGGCACGACTCAGGTCTTCTGCTGTCTTTTCAGATTTTTCTCTTTGTTTTTTTTCCATAAGAGATAAAACCCCTGTTACTATTCCAACAATATTGTAAATAACCATCTCAGAATAGAGATTGAATTCATGAACTGGATGGCTACCATAGTAGAAAATGTAACAACCGGTTATACCCAGTGATGCAAGGATTCCACCTTTTATCCTAAACCAAAAACCCGCAAGTATTATCGGAATGTAATAGAGATGTTGGTATAAGCCGTGCAACTCAACTTCTTGTTCGCCAGTGCTGAAATGTAGGAAAGTGATAACAGCAACTAAAACTATAATAAGAGTAGTCTTAAAAACTGATCCTTGAATCATCCCCTAAGTATTATAAACTGCCAAACGAAGATTCTAAAATTTTTATGCCACTGAGAATTAAATGCTTTGATGAAGGCTACCAATGGCGTTTCTTAACTTTTCTGATGCCTCAGCAGCAATTAGTTTAAAGACTGTATTCTCAGTAAACCTTGCCGTTTCCTTCGGATTAAACAGGGAAGCCGTTATATTTCCATCAGAATCCTCAAAGACTACTACCCGAAAAGGCACAAATAAACCCGCTTCAAGGACACTCAGCAAAGACTCGTAAGCCATAAAGGGGTTTAAGATTTCCAGGATGAGATATTTTTTTACCTTTATCCCTAACCGGTCCTCTATAAGGTCAGAGAATTTAATTTCAGATATGACTTCAAACCCGGCCTCTCGTAAAGCCTTTTTGACACCTTTTACGGCTTCATTGAACGAACCATTCAATTTAGTTGAGAACAAATAATTTCTTTCTACCATAGCTTTTTAAACATAAACTTCTGCAATTACTGTGCCATCAACTCAAAACTGGGGGAAGTACTTTAAGCTACCTATTTCGTTTATGTATGTATGGATACAGGGTGGATATAGCTAAGTTTAAGAGCGTTCAACTGTCGAAAATTCAACAGCAACTGTTGAAAAACCAACAGGTATTAGCAATAGGCCTTAAAAACACTCTGCTGTATATTTAAAATCCGACCTCGAATTATGACTATGTTAATTATGATCAGTGCTAACTGGTAGTAGCTAAACAAAATTCTTCCAGATAAAGAAGCTAATGGTCGTGTGCATCCGAGGTTATTCAGTGGATCTGAATAATCACCGCTAGTGGCATGACATTTGCAATACTTAAATTATGAGAATAAGGGGGTGAAAAAGTATGTTAAGAAAACTATCCCTAATAATCATTATGTTTATATCTTTGGCTATGATACCTTTGCCATTATACGCCTTCGAAGAGTATGGAGGATTTGGTGGGCACGGATTCAGGGGACATAGTAGTTTTGGCAGTCATGGATTTGGACGCGGATTCGGTAGCCATAGATTTAGAGTACACAACGGATTTGGGCACCGATTTGGTGGACACGACAGTTTTGGCGGTCATGGGTTTTGGGGACACAGTGAGTTTAGACATGGATTTAGTGGATACCATGGATTTGGCTTCAGAGAATTTCACAACGGATATTTTGGTCACGGGCATTTCGAGCACTATGATTACTAGCACCATTACACCGACGTTTGATACAGCTTTCTTCTTCGTAGCTAACTCAGGTTTACATCAGAGATCGTTGTAGGTTTATCAACCTTAATAATTGGTTTGGGTGTAGCCCTCAGAATATAAAGGAAACCAGTTTTCATATGGACAGGGTAGAAATTAAATAGAATTTAAATTAAGAGATAGAGAGGGTTTGTTAACTTGGGATTGGGGAGAAATGAAAAAGAAAATTTTAATTCTATCGGTGGCTTTTATTCTTTTCTATGGGTGTGCTAGACCCTTAACGAGGAGAGAGAGCATTCCACCGCCACCTTCTGCACAGGCTATATGGATATATGGACACTATGATTCACAAGACAAATGGATCCCCGGGCGTTGGGTTGAGTAAATATTAATTAGCGATTTTTGATACAAAAAATAAAAAAGAGGGAGGGATGAGATGAAGGGTAAAAAATTAAACACGATAATCTTATTAGCATTGATATTTATGCTGCTAGTTCCTTTATCTGCTCGCGGACAATTTGGCACTAGTGGTAGTGGCAGGCGTGGATCCCTGGGCCTTCCATGGGGATGGCTTATTGTATCACTTCTCGGTGGCTCATCTTATAATACCCCTAATGTGATCCCAGCAGATAAATCACACGGTATCCTGCAGATCAAGGTAGAAACCCAGGATGCGGAAATATATGTAGATAGCAGGTTTATCGGTCGGGCAAGGGATTTTAAGGGACCGGCGATGGTTTCAGTTCCCTCAGGAAAGCATGTAGCAGAGTTCAAATATAATGGCTTGAGTTTTGCAGCCGTTAATGTTGATGTAGTTCCAAACTCTACGACATTTATTGTAAGGTGAAAATTTGAAATGAAAAAATCTTAGTCTTTAGGGGGGTAAGCGGCATGAGGAAGATAACATTAGTGATTACAATATTAGTATCTATATTGCTAATCCCTTTGCCCTTATACGCCCGTGGGGGGCATGGAGGAGGGCACGGTGGGTTCGGTGGACATGGATTTGGAGGACACACTAGTTTTGGTCATGGAGGATTTCATAGTGGATTTGGTGGGCACGGCTTTGGTGGGTTTGGCCATGGAGGATTTCACACCGGGCATTTTGGTCATGGGCATTTCTTTGGTCACCATCACCATGGACACTTTTTCCCCAGCTTTTTCCTCGGAGTGGGATTTGGAGCTTTAGCATTATCCCCATTCGTGATATACCCATACTATCCTTATCCTTATCCCTATTATGTTTATCCTTATGCTTCTTATCCACCCACTGCTCAGTCGTACGGCGACCTTGAAATTCAGGTAGCTCCAGAAGAAGTAGAGATATATGTGGATGGCAGGTTTATAGGCCTGGCCAGGGACTTTAAGGGACCTGCTATAGTTTCAGTTCCTTCAGGAAGCCATGTTGTGGAGTTTAGGTACGGCGGTTCAAGTTCCTCAAACACTGTTTACGTTTCTCCGGGCTCTGTGTCGGTTGTAAGCGGGGAGTTTAAGCCTGTTCCCGGATCTTCGAAGGAGTTTTTTACTCCGCCGTCTTATAGATATTTCCCGACGGTTTACCTTGAGGAGTCCGCTGGTCTTTTAAAGTTAAAAGCTGAACCCGATAGTGCTGTTATATACATTAATGGAAAATCTTTAGCAACAGCAAATCAGATTGAAAACGGGGTAATTGCTTTACCAGCAGGGTCTCATAATATTAGAATTGCTGCAGAAGGATATAGCTCATACGAGGGAAAGGTTAATATTCCAGAGAACGATAAAACCGAGCTTAGGGTGCATCTAGAAAAGGGACCAAGAGATAAAGTTAGCTCACTATATGAACACTAGAAGAGATAATCTCAAATATGGAGCATATCAAAGAGAAGAAGCTTTCGACGTGGGCAAAAGTCGGGCGGAGTTAAGGATGAAAACTAATTCCGAAGAAACGTGGATGAAAGCAGCAAGTAACGGATTCAGTAATCCAAAGGCGGCAAGTCCAACACCGATACCGTCTACGGTCAGAGTTCCTATGAAATTTGTCATAATGATGCGATGGCACCGCCGGGCTATTTTTAAAGTTTCAACGAACTTCAGCAAGTCGTTGCCGAGAAGCAGGACGTTAGCACTTTCTCGTGCCACGTCTGTTCCAGAACCCATGGCTACACCGACACTTGCTTGCATCAGCGCTGGTGCATCATTAATACCATCGCCCACCATTGCTACCTTTTTCCCCTGCTTAAGGAGAACCTTGATCCGGTCCAGCTTCTGATTCGGAAGAAGCTCTGTGCCAACTTCATCTATCCCAAGTTTTTTGCCGATTGCGTTACCGATAGATTCTGAGTCACCAGTTAAAAGTATTGACCGAATATCCATTTGCCGAAGGGCCGTTACCGCTTTCGCCGCTTCAGGTCGTAAGACGTCGGCAATTTGAATGCTTCCAAGAAAGCGTCCGCGACGTGCAACAAGCACTTCGGTTAAATAGTTTGAACTTCCGTCAAGCTGGCTAACATCAATGTTCCGTTCGGCAAAAAGTGCCCTATTCCCAACGATAATCTCCTCTTTATTGACAGAGCAGCTAATTCCCTTGCCAGGATCATATTTGAACTGTTGCGGCTCGACGATGGAGAGAGACATTTCGTTTGCCTTATCTAAAATTGCCTTTCCTAATGGGTGTTCTGAAGGCTGTTCGGCGACGGCGGCGGCTTCAAGTAAGGCCTGCTTTAACACACCAGGACAAGGGGTTATACCAACGACTTGAGGGGTTCCTAAAGTCAGGGTGCCAGTTTTATCCAGAACGACCGTATCCACTGTGCTGAGAGCCTCGAGGTAGCGTCCGCCCTTGATAATCGCTCCGTTCCTGGCTGCTCGACCGATGGCACCAAGAATGGCCAGAGGAGTTCCTGCAGCAATGCCGCATGCTCCCGCAACGATAATAACAGAAATTGTAGAGCGCGTATCGCGTGTGATAAGAAACGTTAATGCTGCACAGGCTAGGGCAAAATAGACGAGGTATCCCGCCAATCGATCAGCCATTTTTTGAATAGGTGCACGGGATTTTTCCGCTTGTTCAACTGCCTCTACGATTTTTCCGAATGCAGTGTTGCGACCCACACCAGTAACACGAAACTCAAGAGCGCCGGACTGGTTAATTGTACCGGCATAAACTTGCGTGCCTGAAACCTTTTCCACAGGCAACGACTCTCCAGTGATTGCAGCTTGGTCAACAAATGAATTTCCGCTGACAACAACTCCATCCACCGGAATGCGCGCGCCTGGCTTGATAATGACAATGTCTCCTATCTGAAGCTCTGTCGCCGGGACTTCTTCCGTCTTGCCGTCGCGATGCACTAAAGCATTTCGCGGCAGGAGATCAAGGAGATCCTCAATTGCATTGCGGCCTCGACTGACCGTGAGCCCCTCCAACATTTCAGCCACAAGCACGAAAAAAACAATCACTAACGCGGTGAAGAACTCGCCAATGACTAATGCCCCCGCGAGAGCAATAGTCATCGATAGTTCCATGGTCATACGACGAGAGGCGAGGTTATGAAAAGCCTCCCGAAAGATGGGGTAACCCCCGATGAGGGTGGCTACAAGGCCGATAACGTCAAACTGAGCAAAATTCTTCCACAGTCCAAGCCAACTGCCAAGAATAGCCAGACCTACAAAAGTAATTCGGGCAACATCGATGAACTCAAGGCAGTGTTGATGCTCCTTGCTATAGTCATCGTTGTGCTTCACAGATATTTTGCTATTCAAACTAGACAATGTATTCATATTTGATCCTCTTCCATAAGTTTTGAACTGAGTCCGAATCACTTCAGATATGTTTTTAGCACGTCAATCAATTCTTGGGTCGCCTTAGCTTGTTCCGACTCAGGTTGCAGGTCGGGGTTGATTACATGAAACCGAATGTGCCCTTCTATGACTTCGGTCATGAGGGAGTTTATCGCGCCCCGACAAGCAGCAATAGTCTGAAGAATGGAAGAACATTCCCGCTCTTCTTCGAGAGCTTTCTCCACGGCATCAATTTGCCCGCGAATGCGTCGCACGCGGCTAAGAAGCTTCTGTTTGTCTCGGATCGTATGAGCCATTGTACCTTAATTAATATACTGGAGTATAGTATAATTAAAATTACGCTTTTTTCAAGCGAAAAACAGAGGTTGATAAAAGAATGACACAAATACGAAACAAGGATTTAAAAGTTAGAACTAGAAATGGATATATTGCCCCCGAAAGTTGAAAGTAGGCCTATGCTAAAGACTGGGTTTTATATTCCTGTCCTTCGAATGTCCAACTGTTGAAAATTCAACACACAACGTTGAAAAATCAACATATCAATCTGTTAATCAATATTTTCAATTGAGTATTAAACTATAAAAAATCTCTTTATTGCAGTAAGTTATATCTCCAAAAGAAAGTTAAAACTCTCTGGCACAGAAGTTGCCAATTTAATAGTAGCTTTAGTAATGATTTTAAAAAGCCGAGGAAAACACAAATGCTTTACAAAGGTGTCTACCAGCTAGCCTTGGTACAATGCTTAGGTACCAACCAGGAATTTATATAACTGAGAAACATATGAAAATAGGAAAACAGGACTTGGAGAAAAAGTTAATTGGGATTAGATGGAAGATTGACTTCTATGAAGCAAAGAGACAAAAACTAAGCGGAATGTCTGGACTGGAGGAACAGTGGGAAGACGCCAACAAAAGGCTTCAAGAGCTCTGGGCTGAGTTCAGGGAGATTTATTGTCGCCTTGGAAACAAGCATTAAAAACGCACAATACCGGAGGAACAAAATTTGAATGAGAAAAACACTATTCGCGTCACTTGTCATAATTGTTACAGGAGTTCTAATCGTTTTTTCCATCTCAGTCTCAAACTCAGAAGAACCGACTCAAATTTTAACCATTGATCAGGCAGTAGATATAGCACTTCGGGAGAATCGTGATCTAAGGGCGGCGCGAATACAGGTGGAAGAGGCCAGAGGGAGGTTGACACAGGCAGGGCTTTTTCCCAATCCAGCTCTGGAATCCGATTTTAGTTTCGACTCTCTCTTTGCCAATGAAGGCGAGCGAGCTTTTTCTGCGGGTATCTTTCAACCGCTCCCCTTAAGCGGTCGAATAGGCGCCCAAAAAAGAGTAGCTCATGTGGACATTAAAAGAACCCTTTCAGGCATTTCCGACCTGGAGCGTGGATTAGTAAGAGACGTTCGTCGCGCTTTTATCGAGGTTCTAGGAATTGACGAACAGATTAAACTGCAAGATACCCTGATTAGCTTAAATAGTGAACTAATTAAAGGAATAGAAGCGGGAATTAAAGAGGGATTAGCTTCAGAGAAAGATCTTAATGCCGTAGCAATTGCACTTCAACAGGCAAGACAGGAAAAAGACGTTCTAATAGCTCAAAGGAGAAGCAAGATTTTTGAATTAAATAGGCTATTGGGCAAACCGCCAACATTTTCTTTTCTGCCACAGGGAAAGCTCGAATATGAGGCCGCAATGGATTTAGCCGAGTACAGTGTAGAAGCGGCATACGCTAAAAGACCAGATTTTAAACTTGCAGAACTTAATATTGAGCTTACAAGGGCGGATTTAGGTCTGGCTAAAGCTCTGCGTTTTGAGGATATAGTAGCAGGCATCTTCTATGAGCGCGATCGTGCAGTTTTTGATATACCACAAGAAGAAATTACTGATTTAGATAACCTTATCGGTTTTAAGCTGACTGTTCCCCTACCTTTCTTCGACCGAAAGCAGGGTCTTATTGCTGAGACGCGCGCTCGTGAGAGGAGAGCGGAAGAAAGCGTTGAGGCTTTAAAGTTGCAGATAGGTCAGGAGGTAAATGACGCTATGACCAGGGCAAAAGTACTGTCGGCTCTCCTAGAAACTTACCGATCTGGAATCCTAAAAACAGCGGAAGACAATGTGAAACTAGTCGAAGACGGCTTTAAGCAGGGGCTTGTAGGTATTGTGGATGTCATTCAGTCCCGTCAGCAGTTTGCCACTCTTAAATCATCCTACATCAATACCGTTCGAGATTACGGAATTGCGCTTAATGATCTTCAAATAGCTGCTGGGATATACCCAAGTACGATTATTTTTAATGAAACAAAAAAAGAGGGTGAAAACAAATGAGAATCGGGAAAAAGAAAATTTTTGCCTCACTTTTTGCCATAATTTTTGTGTTTCTCCTAACCATAACCCTTTCACGGTTTGTCTATGGACATGGGGAAGAAGAACAGTTAGGCGGGGAGAATGAGAATAAGGGTAGTAGTTCTATTTCTAACAGTGCCGGTGTAGAACTCTCTGACATAGCTCAAAAGAGCATAGGTCTTAAAGTTGTTGAAGCGGATATAAGGTCGATTGAAGATGTGCTGTTAATTAATGGCATAGTAAAGCCCGAACCAAATAGAGTTGCTGAGGTAAATACAAGAGCCGAAGGCCACATTCAAGAGCTTTATGTAAACCTCGGAGACCAAGTTAATAAAGGCCAAAAGCTTGCCGTAATGGTGCCCCGTCAAATTGGCAATCCCCCACCTCTCGTATCAATTACAGCGCCGCTCTCGGGCACTGTTGTGGAGAGAAATGTCTCGCTCCACAGCACGGTAGAACCCAATAAGACTCTTTTTCGGATTGCGGATTTATCGAAGGTGATAGTAGAGGGTGATGCATTTGAAAGCGACATTTCTAAAGTAGAACTCGGTCAGGATGTGCGTATCAGACTGGATGCTTATCCTGATAAGGTTTTTACCGGAAAAGTAACCTTTGTTGCGAGTGAGCTTGACCCTATGAAGCGTGCTCTTCACTTTTGGGTTTCGGTAGATAACAAGGACGGATTACTAAAGCCTGAGCTTTTTGCTAACGTCGCTCTTATAGTTGAGCACAGCAGGGAGGTTTTAACTGTCCCTATAGAGGCGATAATTGACGATGGCGCAGAAAAATTTGTATTCGTAAAGAACGGGAATCAGTTCGTCCGCCAGGACATTGCTACCGGAGTAAGCAACGACCGCTACGTTGAAATTACCGATGGCCTATATCCCGGAGACCAGGTGGTCACAGACGGAAATAGGCAAATCTACACAAAGTGGCTGTTTAGTAGATAGGAGATTAATGGATGTTTAACGCAATAATCAGATGGTCGCTAAATAATAAGTTTTTAATTGTAGTGGCTACTATTATTTTCTTTGGCGTCTCTATATACCTTGTAGGGCAGATGGCTGTAGATGTTTTTCCAGAATTTGCGCCACCTCAGGTTGTGGTTCAAACTGAGGCGCCTGGACTTTCTCCTGAAGACGTAGAGGCACTAATCACATTTCCTATAGAGAGCGCCGTAAACGGCACACCCGGCGTTGATACAGTCCGCTCATCATCTTCCGTAGGCCTTTCAACTATAATCATAGTCTTTAAATGGGGCACCAACATCTATACTGCACGCCAGCTCGTGAATGAGCGTATCCAGTCGGTTGCGGACCGGTTTCCTCCGGGAACAAACCCACCTGCACTACTTCCTGTTACGTCTGCTGTAGGCTGGCTCATCAAATACAGTTTATCAAGCGACAAGCTTTCACCGATGGAGCTCCGAACGATCTCGGACTGGCAAATCCGACCGAGGATTCTTGCAATCGGAGGAATAGCCTCTGTTGTCTCAATCGGAGGGGAGGTTAAGCAGTACCAGGTCCTTGTTGACCCACTGAAGCTACGCGCATTTGATGTAACCCTGGCTCAGGTAAAAGAGGCAGTAGAGAAATCAAATATAAATGTTCCGGGAGCTTTTCTATATCGTGGCGGCGCAGAATTTGCTATTACAGGCATTGGACGAATTACCTCTCTCGATGACTTAAGAAGAACTGTAGTATCTGTTCGTGATGATGGAACCCCTATTACTCTCAGCCACTTGGCTCAAGTTAATCTCGGTCCTGAGATAAAACGGGGAGATGGGGCTTACATGAATGAATCTGCTGCTATCGGTACGATTTCAAAGGCTTATGGTGCAGATACATTGACCACAACGTACAAAGTTGAAAAAGCCCTTGAGGAGATTAAATCGAAGCTCCCAGCGGGTGTCCAGATGGATTATCGCGTCTTTAGACAGGCAGAGTTCATAGAGTCCGCTATTAAAAACTTAAAAGACGCTCTCTGGCAGGGCGCAATCATAGTTACAATAATTCTCTTTTTATTCCTTTATAACCTCCGTGCCTCCTTCATCAGTCTTCTTGCCATGCCCCTCTCTCTTCTTGCGGTACTAATGGGTTTAAAAGCCTTTGGTATCGGGATTAACACGATGACTCTGGGAGGACTTGCCATTGCCCTGGGCATTGTGGTTGACGATGCAATTATAGATGTGGAAAACGTCTATAGGAGGCTGCGCCTTAACCGCGCCTTACGCCATCCTGAGCCCGTTCTTAACGTTGTATTTAAAGGCTCAACCGAGATCCGAAACTCTATAGTTTATGCCACATTTATTATCATCATTGCTTTTTTCCCAGTGTTTTTACTCTCAGGTCTTGAAGGGAGGATTTTTACACCGCTTGGGATTGCATTCGTAGCCAGCGTTCTTTGCTCGTTATTTGTGGCGGTAACCACAACGCCGGTGCTTTGTTATCTGCTTCTTACACGTAAATATGAGAGAGAGCCTAGAGAACAAAGTGAGGATTTATTAATACCAGCCGCTCCGCAAGAAGCTCTTTCTCCTTCGGGAAATCCAGGCCATGAGCATGAGATAGAAAAAGAAAGTGCACTGGTGCGGTTTCTAAAAAGAATTTATGAACGCGTTCTCCATCTGACGCTAAGGCGTTTTTATCTGGTGATAGGTATTTCCGTTGTTCTGCTCATTGGTGCAATCGCAATGGTGCCATTTTTTGGCCGATCATTTCTGCCTGAATTTCGAGAGGGGAATTTTATCATAGCACTTACCACACTTCCTGGAACATCCCTACAGGAATCAATGCGTCTTGGATCAATAATTAGGAAAAATCTTACCGACAAATCCAAATATCCAGAGGTAGTTTCAGTTGCACAGCGGGCAGGACGCTCAGAGCTTGATGAGGATGCGCAGCCACCAAACTTTAGTGAATTCGACCTCACAATTGAGTATGGAGAACGCCCGGCCGATGAGCTGATTGAGTTAATACGAAACGATTTAAAGCAAATTCCCGGAGTTGCGGTAAACATAGGCCAATTTATATCACACCGATTTGACGAGGTTCTCTCAGGGATTCGAGCCCAGGTAGCAATTAAAATCTACGGTCCTGACCTAAATAAATTACGAACCCTCGGCAAACAGGTAAGAGAGATTGTAGAGACGGTAAAAGGGGTTGAGGATTTACAACTAGAGCAGCAGATTGATGTTCCTCAGGTTGTAGTTAAATATGACCGTGAGAAAGCCGCTAGATATGGACTTAATGTAGGGGATTTAGCAGAGATCACCGAAACCTCCCTAAATGGCACTGCGGTCTCGCAGGTGTTAGAAGGCCAGAGGACTTTTGACCTGTTTATACGTCTCAGTGAGGAGTCACGTAATAATATTGATTCTCTTAGAAACATCCTAATCGATACTCCTACGGGGGCAAAGATCCCCCTTCGTGAGGTTGCCGATGTTAATATCGAAAATCGTCCATACACGATAAATCGCGAGCAGGTTCAACGCCGTATAGTGGTTCAATTTAACGTTGCCGGTCGTGACCTAAACAGCGTCATTACCGAGGCTAAAGGAAAGATTGAATCTCAGGTAAAACTACCTTCTTCGGACTATTTTATTGAATACGGTGGTCAGTTTGAAAGTCAGCAGAGGGCATCAAAGGTTCTTACAATCTTCGGGATTGTGGCAATACTCGGAATTTTTATGATGCTCTTTCAGGCTTTTGGAAACGCACGTGAATCAATAATGGTAATGGTTAATCTTCCTCTTTCACTTATTGGTGGTGTTTATGCTGTTTTTCTAACAGGAGGGGAACTAAGCATACCTTCGCTAATCGGTTTTATAACCCTATTTGGAATTGCGGTAAGAAACGGAGTTATTCTCATAACTCATTATAGCCAATTGCGGGAAGAAAAGGGGCTTTCTCTACGCGATACCATCATCCAAGGCTCACTCAACCGATTAAATCCCATTTTAATGACAGCCTCTGTCGCTGCGCTTGGCCTCATTCCGCTGCTGCTAGGAGAGCCTACGGGAAAGGAAATAGAGAGACCGCTTGCAATCGTGCTTCTTGGGGGTCTCTTTACTTCAACCTTTTTGAATCTGGTTGTTATTCCAACTTTATACAACAAGATTGAATCTAGGCGTGAGAAAAGAGAGAAAACGGCGGAGGCAAAGACGTGAAGAAACAAGGAAAGCAATGCTTAGCCACTAAGGTGCAAGGGCACGAAGTTAGGAATTAGGGATATTCAATATCTAATGGCCAATTCCTTAAGAAAAAAACTTGGTGTCCTAGTGTCTTCGTGGCTAAGAAAAATTTAAACCAAGGAGGTGTAAAATGAAATTACATAGTAAATCTATTTTGAGATGGGTAATTACCCTGAGCCTAATAATGGCGGTTGGGATATTACCTAAATGGACAGAAAAGGTGTGGGCGCATGGCAGAGAGCTCGGCGAAGAGGATAGCGGTGGAGTTCAGAAAGAAGAGGAAAAAGGTCCCCACGGCGGACCGGTAGTTGTATTTGGAAACAATCACCTGGAATTCACAGTTGACCATGAAAGCGGAGATATAGTCCTTTTCTTGCTGGATAAAGACCTGAAGGCGATTCCAATGCCGGAGAACTATTCGGGAGTAGTTTATCTAAATATGTCTGACGGCTCTAAGAAGAACTTTACGTTAAAGCGTGGAACCGAGGGTCCGGTTTCACATCTTGAGGCCGAGACAGGGATCAAGGAAATCAGTTCTTTTAAAGCCGTTGTCAGCTTAAAAGATGGAGAGAAGCGTGAAAACTTCCGGTTTAGTTGGACACCTGTTGCGCACGCACATGAATAAACAATAGACAAGTAAGATAACAAGTTAAATGAGTAGTAGGGGCGCGGCATGCCGTGCCCCGCTAATCAAGTAGCCATTGATATTAACAAGAAGAGAATAGGAGAAAATGATGTGAGGCATGGGAAAAGGAGGGAACAGATATGAAGATAGTCATAGCGCTTATAGTTTTTGCTATCCTCGTGGTCGTATGTTCTCTCCTCTTTATCTACTCGGGTGTATACAACTTCTCCGCTACAGAGCCACGTACCGGACTTGCGCGGTGGGTATTCGATACTACAACGGAGCAATCGGTCAGTTCCCATGCAAAGGGAATCACGGTGCCTCCGCTTGAGGATGAATCCCTGGTACAGAAAGGCTTTCATCACTATAATGAGACGTGTGTCAAATGCCACGGTGCACTGGGCGTTTCTCCCTCTAAAATGGCCGAGGGACTTAACCCCAAGCCGCCCGACTTGACAGAAAGAGCCGATCAATGGACTCCTGCAGAGCTTTACTGGATTGTCAAGCACGGGATCAAGAGGAGCGGCATGCCTGCTTTCGGGCCTAAGCACAGCGAAGAAGATCTGTGGGCAATTGTGGCCTTTGTAAAGCATCAGCTCCCGACACTATCACCCGAGGAGTACCAGGCAATGAAAGAAGCCGAGGGAGGCAAGCAGTAAGGGCATAAGAGTAAACACAGAGCTATTAACTCTAACTCGCTAATACAAGAGGTTTGTGGCGTGCCGGCGGTTGAAACAGGAATTAAAGAAATCGGTTCCTTCAATGATGTTAAGGTGATGAAAAAAATATTAATGGTTCTTGGAGCTATTTTTATTTGTCTTATTGTTGTAGGAGCTATCGTTTTCTCTGGGTTTTATTACTATGCCAGCGGGTTAGATAAGGAAGCTAAAGCATACTTAGATGAAGTAGTTCCGATTATAGTTACTTCTTGGGATCCTAAAGAATTAATTAACCGTGTAAGTCCTGAGTTCCTTCAGGTTTACCCTGCTGAGAAAGTCGAACTGTTATTCAATGTACTTTCAAAGCAGATAGGACCATTGAAGGAGTATAAAGGGTCGACAGGCAAAGTAAAACTCACTGTTACATCAAAAGGTGAGCTTATAATAGCTGACTACGTAGCAAAGGCGGTTTTTGAGAAGGCTCCTGCTAAAATCCAGATTCAGATGATTCGGCGTAACAATGAATGGAAGATTGTGGGGTTTCGTGTAAGCCTTGAGGATTTTGCGCCTTACGAAAAGAGTATACCAAAACGCAGTTATCAATTTTAACAGGTGAAGTGCATGAAAATTTTGGTCTATTTAGATATCCACTGCATATGCACATAACGAGAAAAATAGCCCGAGTGAGAAAATAGAGAAATGTTTAAATGAAGCTTAAAGTGCAAGGCAAGTTTTGACAGTTAAATAAATGGAGGAGAGATACAATGAAGAAAGCTTTATTTTTAATGAATTTATTGTCTGTATCCGCTCTACTTGTAGTTATCGCCAGTTCAAGTCAGGCTGAATCAAACACTATACGGATAATAATCGGTGACTTGTACTTCAAACCAGAAACCGTCCAACTCAAAGCGGGTCAAGAGGTAAAAATTGAGCTAGTCAATGAAGGAAAAATCGAACATGAGTTCATGGTAGGCCGTGTGGTAAAGATGGAGGAAGGCAAAGATGAAACCCATGAGGGGAGGCACGAAGCCAATGAAGAAAAATAAGAAACATCAGACGAAGGACACGAACATCACGAAGGAATGCACAGTGCACATACGGGAATGTCCAAAAGCTTTGAAAAAGATTTCTTTGAAGGAATTAAAGTCGCATACACTGAGGAAGGAGGCAAGTTTATGAAAATCCCAGGCCATGGGACTATGGTGACATTAAAGCCTGGAGGCAGAGCCACGCTCACCTTCACCCCACCGACTGATCGAAAGGGCGAATGGATAACGGCCTGCTTTGTACCAGGTCACTACGAGGCTAAGATGAAAGAAAAGGTTATTATCAATTAAAGGGTTAGGTGACCGATCACACACTTAATTTAATGGAAAGTGAAACAGCATAAAAGAAAAAATTACAGAAAGGAGGTAATCGAAGATGAGAAGATTAATAGCTTCCGTGGTTATTCTATTATTTGTTTCAAGTCTTTCTTTTGCTCAGGGCATGATGCAGAAGAAGCAAGGACAGATGGGAATGATGAGTAAAGGCATGATGGAGATGCAAGGCGGAATGATGGGACACATGATGGTCGGAATGCAACATATGTATACCATGATGGTTCATCACGTTCTCATTCAAGCAAACAAACTTGACCTCACAGATACTCAAAAGAAAGATTTAGCAAGTATTCGAGAGAAGTATGTTTACCCCATGGTTCGTAAGGAAGCGGATTTTAAAATCTCTCACATGAAGATTATGGATATGTTACAAGACCCGAACTTTGATCCTGCCAAGGTAAAGGCAGAAGTCAAACTATCAAACGATATCAATCTTGAGATGGCAAATATGTCAATAGATGCACTTACGGCGATAAGAAAGGCTATTGGTATAGATAAGTTTAAAAAGATAAGTGGAATGATGTCCATGATGGGTGGCGTAATGATGATGGGGGAGGAAGAGAAAGAAGAAATGATGGAAGAAAAACCAGCACAAGAGAAAAAAGAAGATTCTGGGGAACACGAGGAACATCATTAAGACTAATAAAAACTTTATAAAAGGAGGTGTGACAAAAAATGAAAAGGAGATTAACCCTAGCAATGGCTTTGATAGCAACCTCTCTGCTTCTCTCTTTCATGATTGGCTTACCCGGCAAGGCTTCTGAGGAGGAAGAGATTAACAAACTTATTGAGTCTGCCTCAACCCCTGAGGATCACATGAAGCTCGCAGATTACTATGAAAAAGAAGCTGAAAAAATGGAGGTGAAGTCAAGCTCTCACTCCTCCATAGCTGATTCATATAGAACCAGGGCGAGACCATTAACAGAACACTTTCAACTAGATCAAAAGAAAGTATACACAGAACTAGCTATTCATTGCTCGAATCTCTCCAAGGAGTACAAGGAAGCTGCAGAGGAGTATAGGGCAATGGCAGCAGAACATAAAGAGATGGCCGAGGAAATGTAGAAGTAGTGATAAACACTTCCCCAGGTAGGGATGACTGCTTTCAGTAATTCTATGAAATAAATGTGGTCAAAATACAACAGCACATGTCTAAAAAACCAGCACATTTTATATCAGATATCTAGATAAATCTGGGAAATTGTGGTATTTCCCGTCTTTTTCATGAAAAATCGGAGAAAAAGATATTTGGCATAAAGTTTGCTAATATTAAAATAACTGGCGGAAGGAGGTGAAATTGTTAATCAAAGATAGAGAACAAGTCAATCCTTTTCGCTCTTTTAAAGTTGGCAAAATATACCATTAAGGAGGTAATAAGGATGAAAAAGTTACTACCACTGGCAGTTGCTTTGATTGTACCCCTTCTACTTTTTTCATTCACATCAGGAATTCGCACAAACGCTTCCGAGGATGAGGATGAAGGGATTACCAAACTTATAGAGTCTGCTACAACCCCCGAGGATCATATGAAAATTGCAGATTACTACGAAAAGCAAGCTGCGAAGGCTGAAAGAAAAGCAAGGTTTCATGCCTCTATGGGTGATTCATACAAGAACAGGAGTAAGCCTTTAGCCGGACTTGCTACCCATTGCTCAAACCTTGCCAATAAGTACAAGGAAGCCGCAGAAGAGTATAAAGCTATGGCGACCGAGCATAGAAAGATGGCGCAAGAAATGCAAATGCAATGACAAATGCTCCCCAGGTACGTGGGGGACTCCCTGCCTGGGGAAGCTCTGCGGTATTTGTTAATTGCAAAAGTCAACATTTGCAACGCGTTTATTCGAAGATTTCCAGCATATACAAACTTATTGAATGGGTTCTGGAAAACATCTAACTCGTAATGAAAATTGACATTCAGCTACCTAATGAATTTGGCAGCTTTTGAATTTTTAATGCTAAATCAGTATCTAACTAACGAAGACCGTACATTGTGGTCCTGGTTTCAGCATAAAGATGAACTGAATTGCTCGTACACCTTCACTTTCCTGACCACCACCATCTTTTTCCTTATAATCGAGTTTTCCTCAAAATGAGTTTGTGTCCAGTAAAAATAATTTCCCTTGCTTTAGCCGTTGCCGGTGTGCTGCTGCGAGTGAGCCAAGGATGACTTGTGTGCCACATCAACTAGTCTGACAGAATAGGTTTTTTCAAGTTTTATTCTAGTCCAGAATCTTAAGAATTAATTACCGCAACTAGAACTCAGCAATATGAACAAAATAGATCTACAATCGAACATTTAACTTATAAACTCGAAAGTTATAAAGATGTTACAAAAAATAAAGGAAGATTTTTATGTTTAAACGAATAAAAAGAATCCACTAGATAGCTTTACAGAATAAAACTGTTGAATTTTCAACAGGAGGTGTTTGAAAATCATCACATTTCCTGAGCTAATTGTTGTAAGGTGTCAGAAAATCATACAACGTTTGCTATGAGTTGTGACTGACATACCTTAAGAATTAAAGAAATTTTTCTGGTACACATATTGCTACTAAGAATGAGAACAATGGTTTGTTTACTTTGAAATACAAATCCAACATAAACCCCAGGAGTAACTTTTCATGGTTAAGGAGGTAAAAAGATGAAATTCCTTTTAGGGGTAATTTCTCTTGTTATATTTTCCATACAAGTAAGTGCATTAGCTAATGATACTATGACCCTAAAATCCTTTGTTGAAGAAACGTTAGAGAAAAATCCAGAGATACTGAGGGCAAAAGCCGAATGGGAAGCTGCAACAAAGCGTCCGTCTCAGGCAGGCTCTCTCCCCGATCCAATCGTTGGGATCGGGTGGACAAATGTGAGTTTTGATCGTATAACCCTTACCGAGGATCCAGATAGTGCGATCATGTTTTCGTTCTCACAGGAACTTCCCTTTCCAGGAAAACTTTTCCTCAGAGAACAAATTGCTAAAGAGGAAGCACAGGCTCAGGAACAATTGTATGTGGCTACCGTAAGAAGGGTGACGGCTGATCTAAAGGAGGCCTATTACGAGTGGTTCTTAGTTGATAAATCTATAGAAATTACTCTTAGGAATAAGGAGCTTCTTGAGAAGTTTGTAAAAATTGCCGAAGCCAAGTACGCAGTAGGAATGGGAATACAGCAGGATGTGTTAAAAGCTCAGGTAGAGGTATCTAGGTTTATTGAACAGCTTCAGCTTCTCGAAGAAAGGAAAGGAATTGTGGAAGCTAGAATTAGAAGTATTTTAAATCGTCCACCCGATTCTTCACTAGGAAAGCCTGATGCTGTAGAGAAATCTCCTTTCAGTCTAACGGCTGAAGAACTTTATGAGCTCACTAAAGAGGGAGCACCTCTTCTTAAAGCAAAAGAAAATCTAATCGAAAGGGAAGATAGAGCTTTAAAGCTTGCTAAAAAAGAGTATTTTCCTGACTTTGTTGTGGGTGCTGGGCCAGGTATTATGGGAATGACTGGAGGCGGAACACAGGGTGTTTGGGGAGTAACTCTTGGGGTAAAAGTACCGCTCTACTTCTATCGGAAACAGAGATTTGGTGTTCAGGAAGCAGCTTCACAGCTAAAAGCGGCACAAGAGGATTATACCAGCACGAATCAAGACCTATTTTTTAGGATAAAGGATCAATATCTGGTTGCTAAAACATCTGATAATCTTCTCAAGCTTTTCGAAGAAGGCATAATCCCACAGGCTACATCTTCCCTCGAATCAGCAATCGCAGGATATCAAGTTGGCAATATAGATTTTCTCACGCTTCTCGACAACTTAGTGACCCTTTTTAATTTTGAACTCACTTATTATACTTATCTTACAAATTATCAGACAGCATTAGCAAGGATCGAAGAAATTATTGACATGCCTTTAATTAAATAAACTAAGGCTACAAGGAGTTTTTAAGAAATGAAAAAAGCGGGTTTAAAAAAGATAATAAAACTAAGTGTACTGGTGATCTTAATTCTTCTTGTATCGGTTTTTATCCTCTCATCTATGTCTAAAAAGGAGGAAACCGATCGGGGAAAGGGTGAGGAGAGCACCGCATCAGAGAAAGTGCCTATCGGTAATCAGGCAGTAGAAGAAAAGACGAAGCAAGAAGGAATGAATATGGAAGAGGGTAAGGAAAAGGAGACTTCCCAGAGTCCCAAGGGATTTACAGAAGTTCAGATAAGCCCAGAAAAACAACAGACTATAGGAGTAAAAACTGATGAGGTAGCTACAAGAAAACTTATAAGCGTTATCAGGACAGTCGGAGCTATTGAGTCCAATGAAACAAGGATTGCACGGGTTAGCATAAAATTCAGTGGATGGATAAAGGATGTGTTTGTAGATTATGTGGGGAAATATGTAAGACGTGGAGAACCACTTTTTACAGTTTATAGCCCTGACCTCGTCTCTACTCAGCAAGAATATCTTCTCGCCCTAAGGGCACAGGACACATTTGGGAAAAGTTCGTTCTCTGAAATATCTTCTGGAGCGAAATCATTACTTGAAGCTACACGTGAAAGGTTTCTTTTTTGGGACATCCCGGAGAGCGAGATAAAAAGAATCGAGAGAACTGGAAAACCCCTTAAGTATCTTACCCTTTATTCTCCTATAAGTGGTTATGTCACAAAACGTGAAGCCTTTCCGGAGAAGATGGTTACGCCAAATGATATTGTATTTGAGGTCGTAGACTTATCAACCTTATGGCTTCTTGCAGACATCTATGAGTATGAAATTCCTCTTGTTAAAGAGGGACAGGAAGCAACTCTCACTCTTTCTTACTATCCAGAACAGGTTTTTCGTGGAAAAGTCCGCTACATTTATCCCACATTAGAGACCACAACCAGAACAGTTAAAGTAAGGTTTGAGTTTAAGAATGAAGATACAAAGCTAAAGCCGGGTATGTACGCCAATGTAGAGCTAAAGGTTCCTCTTGGACAGAACCTTTCTGTATCAGAGGATTCCGTGATTGATACAGGAGAGAGAAAGATCGCATTTGTTGCAATGGGAGATGGCTATTTCGAACCACGAGAGGTTAAAGTCGGGCATAAAGCCGAGGGATACTATGAAGTCTTGGGTGGATTAAAAGACGGTGAAAAAGTTGTAAGGAGAGCTGCCTTCCTAGTGGATTCTGAAAGCCGTCTTAAGGCGGCACTGGGAGCCTTTGGTATGCCAGGCATGTCGGGGATGGAACCTACTTCTGAGGCTCCGAAAGCTGCTCCAAAGGAAGTCAATATCTCTTTCTCGACAGATGGCGGAACACCCAAAGTAGGAGGTAATAGCTTTAGAATCATCTTGACCGATATGGACGGGAATCCTATAAAAGACGCTAAAGTGGATATTCAGCTTTATATGCCTCCTATGCCCGCTATGGGGATGCCCGCAATGAACATTCCAGCCGAGGCAAAACCTGTTGAAGACGGCTTATATGTGGCGGAGGTTAACATTCCTATGAGTGGGTCAGGGCAAGTAAAGGTCACCGTGACTAGACCCGGAAAGGCTCCTGCTTCCAGGGTTTTTGAGACTAGTGTAAGGTGAGTGAGTAAGAAAAGGGAACGGAAATGATAGGAAAAATAATTGAATATTCATCTCGGAATCTTTTCTTGGTTTTCCTGATAATATTTTTTCTCACCGTTTGGGGCATCTTTGCTCTAAAGAAGACCCCGCTTGATGCCATCCCCGACCTCTCAGATACTCAAGTTATTGTTTTTACAGATTGGCCTGGTAGAAGCCCTGATCTGGTTGAGGATCAAGTTACTTACCCTATTACTACTACACTTCTTGCAGCACCTAAGGTGACTGTTGTAAGAGGACTTTCAATGTTTGGGTTCTCTTTCATTTATATTCTCTTTGAAGATGGAACTGACATCTACTGGGCAAGAACCCGTGTACTTGAATATATGACCGGACTTAGAGGTAGACTCCCTGAGGGGGTTAACCCTATTATCGGTCCAGATGCAACTGGTGTTGGATGGGTTTTTGAATATGCTCTTGTTGATGAGACTGGAAGCTATGACCTTTCGGAAATGCGCTCATTTCAGGACTGGTACTTAAGATACTGGCTTCAAAGCGTGCCAGGGGTTGCAGAGGTTGGAAGTGTTGGAGGATTTGTAAAGCAGTACCAGATAAACGTGGATCCCAATAAACTCCTTGCCTATAACATTCCCTTGAAAACCGTCATTGATGCAGTGAGAATGAACAATAACGATGTTGGTGGAAGGGTTGTGGAGTGGACGGGGAGAGAATACGTAGTAAGAGGAAGGGGATATATAAGAACACTTGATGATATAAGGAATATAGTCGTATCTGTTGACGGACAGGGAATGGGTACACCTGTTCTACTGAGAGAACTGGCAGATGTGCGACTTGGCCCTGACATCAGGCGTGGCTTTACAGAGCTTGATGGAAAAGGAGAGGTAGTTGGAGGGATTGTAGTTGCGCGCTTTCGTGAAAACGCCCTGGATGTGATAAACAGAGTGAAAGAGAAGCTTGAAGAGGTTAAGGATGCTTTTCCTGAGGGAGTTAAACTCGTTACAACCTACGACCGCTCTGAACTCATAAATAAAGCAATAGAAAATCTTGTAGGTAAGCTTATTGAAGAAAGTATCATAGTAAGTATAGTCTGCGTTGTGTTCCTATATCACTTTAGATCCGCACTTGTAGTTATCATTACTCTCCCCTTTGCCATACTGTTTTCTTTCATTCCTATGTACTACCTGAAGCTTACATCCAACATCATGTCATTGGGAGGGATTGCTATTGCAATAGGAGCTATGGTTGATGCCGCAATAGTTATTGTCGAGAACGTCCATAAGAGGCTTGAGCACTGGGAGGAGGAAGGAAAAAAACGGGATAGGCTAAGCGTAATGATAGATGCCGCAACAGAGGTGGGAAAACCCGTATTTTTTGCCCTGCTTGTAATAACCGTTTCCTTTATTCCGGTTTTTACGCTTGAATACCAGGAAGGAAGGCTTTTCAAACCCCTTGCATTTACGAAGACCTTCGGTATGGCTTTTGCCTCTATTCTCTCTATAACCCTTACAGCGGCTCTGATAACGATTCTCGTCCGTGGGAAAATTACCCCTGAGAAGAAAAACCCTGTAAGCCGCTTTTTAATCTGGGCTTATGATCCGGTAGTTAGGTTCGCTTTAAGATTTAGAAAGACTATAGTGTCAATAGCCTTTATTATTCTTATTGTCACGATTCCGGTATTCCTTAAACTCGGCTCGGAGTTTATGCCTCCTCTTTATGAAGGGGTCCTTCTTGACATGCCTCTAACCACTCCCGGAATCTCGATTACGCAGGCACAGAGTTTTCTCCAGATGCGGGATAAGATTATTAAAAGCTTTCCTGAGGTTCAAATAGCCTTTGGGAAAATGGGGAGATCCGAAACATCCACTGATCCCGCTACTCTTGCCATGGTCGAAACAAATATAGTTTTAAAACCTGAGGAGGAATGGCGTAAGGTTCCCCAGAAACGGTGGTACTCAAGCTGGGCTCCTGAGCCACTAAAAAAAATCCTTCGACCCATCTGGCCTGAAGAGCGGACCCTGACCCCAGAGGAGCTTATAAGCGAACTAGACCAGGCTCTTCGTTTTCCTGGTGCTACAAACGCATGGACTATGCCCATAAAAGCAAGGGTGGATATGTTAACTACTGGGATTCGAACTCCAATCGGAATAAAAGTCTTCGGAGCCGACCTTTCTAAAATCGAGGAGATAGGGTTAGAGATCGAAGGTGCGCTTCAGGATATCCCCGGGACAAGGAACGTCTATGCAGAAAGGGTAACGGGTGGATATTACATAGATTTCTGGATCCGTCGTGAGGAAGCCGCTCGCTACGGGCTTTCAGTAAGCGATGTAGAGGATGTGATTCAAGCAGCGATAGGAGGAGAGAGTATAACAACAACAATAGAGGGACGAGAGAGGTATCCGGTAAATGTGAGATATTCAAGGGAACTGCGTGATGAAATGAGAAAACTCGAAAGGGTTCTTGTTCCTACCCCGGTTGGAGCACAGGTTCCGATAGAGCAGCTTGCTGATATCCGCATAGTAATGGGACCGCCTGAGATAAGAACTGAAGAAGCAACCAAGGTCGGATATGTATACGTTGACATAACTGGTAGAGATATAGGAAGCTACGTGGAAGAAGCAAAAAAGGTTGTCGCAGAACGTGTAAAACTCCCCCCCAAGTATTATCTGACCTGGAGCGGACAGTATGAATACATGTTGAGAGTTAAGGAGCGCTTGAAGCTAGTCGTTCCTATTACACTTCTTATAATCTTTGTTCTTCTTTACCTCAATTTCAGAAATATCACAGAAACGATAATAATTCTTCTTTCAGTTCCTTTTGCCGCTGTTGGGGGAATATGGCTTATGTATCTTCTGGGTTATAACATGAGCGTTGCTACATGGGTTGGGTTTATTGCCCTTTCTGGACTTGCCGCTCAGACAGGCGTGGTAATGATAATTTACCTGGATGAGTTTTACGAGAAAATGATTAGAGAAGGGAAAAAGGATTCAAAGAGTCTGGCCAAGGCTATACACGATGGAGCTGTGCAGAGAGTTAGACCTAAAATGATGACTGTTATGGCACTGATAATGGGACTTCTTCCGCTTATGTGGAGCCAGGGGGCAGGAGCCGATATGATGAAGAGAATCGCAGCCCCCATGGTAGGAGGCCTTGTGACATCAACTATCCTCACACTTATTATAATCCCGGCAATATATGAAATCTGGAGAGGCAGGGGGTTGCAACAAAACGAAGGGAATGAAAAAAATTTGTAAGTGTAAATTAATGAGATGTTTTTTGAAACTATTCTAAGACTCATTAAAAAAATAAGGGGGTTAATATGGGTAAGATCATATTATTAATCAGCTTTATTATGCTAATCACTGGGTGTGCGAGTAATTTAAATTGGAGAAAGCCAGCCGAAGACCCAAGAGGTTCTTTTCACGAAGCTTATCAGAGGTGCCTTGAGCAAAATTCAGAAAACAAATCAAAGTGTGATGAATATTTAGGATCTCACTTGGACAAATCAAGTTATTTTAAGGGCTTATCGGAACATCCGGATAAGGAGGGATATCATTGATTGATAATATTGATCCCCTTTAAGTTTACGTTTTGATAATCGATAAAATAACTCACTAGAGATGAGCGAGAATTTTCTAATAACATACCACTCTACAGAAATCCAGAGCAAGAAATCTAGAATTTTTTAATGAGAGGTTCTAACAAATGGCAAACAATGAATCGAACTCGAGACAAAACCAAGCAATCCATTCTGATGAATTTGAAGAACTCAGGCAACTTATCAGGCAACATAAAGTCTGCTGGGAGGTCTGGCCAGAATTTCATATAAACCGAGATGGGGAGAAAGTACAGATCGGCTTTGAATTAGACCTTATAGGTACCCACTATCACACAGAACAATCCCCTTTACCAGGCTGTGCTGAATGTGTGGAAGTATATTACGATCTTAAATGTATTGCTCAATGTATTATTCCAAAGGGGGAACACGATAGTCGTTATGAAATTAGGATCTTTGACTCCTCAATTCACTATTCTCCTCGGCGAAAATCTAGAAAAGACATCACACTCACTTTAAAAATTCTACATCGTGAAGGATTTGACCGACCTGTAGATGCATGTGAAGTTGAATGCCTCAAAGAAATGGAGAAGAAACTTAAAGAGCTTGGAGCACAGAAAGAACATTGGCATGAATCGACTGGGATTGGCTAAGGATAGTGGTGATTCTAAAGGATAACGTTCCTTATTAGAAAACTGCTTTTATTTACTTCTGGTAAGCGTTCTTCAAATATTGGGACATCATGCGTTGGCTATTAAAAAATGAAGCGTTCAGAGCGATAGTCGAGCGCATGACCTCGGCAAATGCCTTCGGCCGTCCATAAAACATAGGGACAATCACATATTCTAGCTTGTTGTACAGAGAGCTAACCTCTTCGAAAGGATTGCTCTCAGGTTCCCAACTATCGCCGATAGACCAACCAGTCACACCTTCCACATGTCCCTCAATCCACCACCCATCTAAAACACTAAGACTTGGCACCCCGTTGAGCGCAGCCTTCATGCCGCTAGTACCAGAGGCCTCCCTCGGTTTTTGTGGGGTGTTTAACCACAAATCCACCCCTGCACAGAGATACTTTGCTAACGCCATATCGTATTCCTCCAGGTAAACAACGTGCACGGTATCTCTTAAAGTAGCCGCAGCCTCAAAGATTCGCCTGATCAGAGCCTTGCCGCCCTCATCCCGGGGATGGGCCTTACCCGCGTAAATGATCTGCAGAGGGCCAACCCGATGTGCTATCCTTCTCAGTCGGTCCGAGTCAGAGAATAGAAGATCTGACCGTTTGTAAGTGGTGGCGCGCCTGGCAAAACCAAGGGTCATGGCTGTCTGGTCCAGACGCCTATTGGTGCGCCGTTCCACCTCTGCCAGCAATTCCTGCTTAGCCTGAGCGTGAGCCTGCTTGATTTCCAGAAGGGGTATTTTTATGGCGTAGCGCAGATACAGGTTGTCACGGCGCCATTCGGGTATGCAGTGGTCGTAAAGGGCACAAAAAGATGGCGCAGTCCAGGTGAATGCATGCACGCCGTTGGTGATGGAGTTGATCGGATAGCTTGAGAACATGGTTTGAGAGATTTCTTCATGACGCAGAGAAACACCATTGATGTAGTATGAAAAGAACAAAGATAGGTAAGTCATATTCAAGACCCCTTTCGGGCAACACTGACCCGCTTCCAGAGCGGCGGTTCGTTCCTCACCCAATACTCGCCGGACCAGATCTAGAGGGAACTGGTCATGGCCCGCAGCCACTGGTGTGTGGGTAGTAAACACGCATTGTCGGCGAACCGCCTCTCTATCCTCTTTTGTTGCACTCTGGAGCCCACGCCCCTTTGTCTGTTCCTCAAGTAGGGCTAGGGCGAGAAGAGCGGAATGTCCCTCGTTCTTATGGTAGACTCGTACCTTCTCATATCCAAGGGCACACAACATAGCCACACCGCCCAAGCCAAGCACTATTTCCTGACAAAGACGGTATCGTTCGTCTCCACCGTAGAGGTGATCAGTAAGGGTTTGATCCCATGGGTTGTTTTCCTTAAGAAACGTGTCTAAAAAATACACAGGCACGGTATGTCCAGACAACCCACGCACAAAGTAGCGCCATGCGCGTATCCATACCTGTCGTCCCTCAATAGTTACATTCACACGGAGAGGCAATGGTTCAAGAAATTCTTCTGGAGTCCAATTAAAAGGGCTTTCAGATTGATTCCCAGAGGTGTCTAGGTGCTGTCTGAAATAACCTTTCCGGTGCAAGAGTGTTACTCCGACCATAGATATGCCCAAGTCTGCTGCGGCGCGCAGAGTGTCTCCGGCCAGCCCACCTAAGCCACCACTGTACGTGGGCATGGCCGAGTCAAGGCCAATCTCCATGGAGAAATAAGCAACTGTAATAGATTGATTTACTCGAGTCTTTGACGCGGATGTCATTATGGATACCTCCTGTAAGATTTTTGCATACAATACATAAAAGAGAAAAATACATTGTGAGGGGGAAAAGGATTAAATTTTAAAGACCTATTGTATAGGAGACACTTTAAATTCCCGTTAATTTCTGGATTACACTGTAGAATTGGGATAGAGTTTATTCTCAAGATACAAGCACCCTAGATTACATTTTCCCATTAAAACATTGCATTAATCAATCACACCTTTTAATTTTTCGATATCTTTTCTGATCTCTAGTAACCTTCTTATCAAATCGAACTCATTTGGCCACTTACTTTACTCAGCTTTCCCCAAATAGGACTTCTCTTATAAAATGAAACTGTATTTTTACTCACATATTTCTTATGTAATTTGTACTCTGTGTTCCCCCAATTTACAACAGATGTCACCGCCATCGCAGCCTCGGCAAGTGCAGCGAAAGCCGAAGCACACCTCTCGTGATTCTGGCGGGAAGGGTCCTAAAGTAAGGTGATAGCGTTGCACCCCAGCCATCACGCCGCCGGCAGGTACCATGTTGGCAGTATCAGACTTCCCGCTATCTAATTGCCAGGTGAGAAGCCCAGGACAATTAGTACGGACTGTCAGCCGATCACCTGGCTGAATCCGAGCCACCTGTTGCGTGAAAGTCCACGTTACTGCGTGGGGTACAATGTTGCGGTCTAGTTCCACTGGTGGCTCGTACTTAAGGGCACGATAAACGTTTTTGAGGTGAATGCGGAATAGGTCATCGAATTCATCATCATTGCCTGAATCCTGATCCGTACCGAACCACCAGAACCAGTCACTACCTTCAGCCATGTACAGGGCTTCGAAAGCTACCGGAGCTGTCTCCGGCGTTACGCCCGCCTGCTTCAGGAACTCACGTGCTTGACCAAGCAACTCCCAACCCTGGTTCTCCTCTTCCTCACCAATCCACGTCCCTAGGTCCACTCCAGATGCCGAGCCATTTTCGTCAATCCAGGAACCTGTGAAAAGATCATAGACTTTTGTCTGATCTCCCAGGTGATGGGGGACAATACCTCGTGTCGGGTTCCCCTCTAGATACTCCGCGAAAGTGACAGTCCGAATATCAGCGTCGAGTTCTAATAGTCCATATAGTGCATGTAGGAAAGGCCGGGCGTCCTCACGATAGGCACCCCAAGCGTTCTCACCGTCTAACACCACAGTCAACACTCGATCTTCATCTCCCATGACTCGCCAAGCGAAACGCTCTTTGATCTGATTGAGAAAATCACGCGCTGCCTGCTCATAGTCTGTGTAGTTCTGATAGTGAAAGCCTATCTCATGGGAAAGCCTAGTATCCCTGAAGAAAACGCTTATAGCGCTTTCCTCCTCTTCGGCACGATAGGGTTGGCAGAGAATATCAGGGTTGTCCACCTGGTAACCCCAACGTCCTGAACGGGCCAATACGCCCTGATCGGTAGCAATCCAGCGCACGCCATGCCGGGCGAAGAAGGGAATAACAAACTGGCTTACGGCTCCCTCAGCCGGCCACATACCACGCGGTGGCTGACCAAATCGTTGCTTGTAGTACTCAACAGTAAGCCTTACCTGAGCCTCTCCGTCTTCCGGGTAGATGAAGCGACGTGGATGTGTTGCTCCAGGGCGGTCAATCGTGGCTCGATTGGTATCCACCAGAAGGGGCAGAATCGGGTGATAGAAGGGGGTAGTTGAGACTTCGATTTGTCCTCGTTCCTGCAACTGACGATGGATAGGAATTACAGCTCGCATGATTTTGTACTGCTCGACAACCATCGCTTGAATGTCAGCCAATCTGAATTTACTCCCTTTTTCAACAAAACGGCAAACCGAGGCAACCTCACCAGTTGCCAGCTTTACTTCACCGTCACGAAATTCCTTGCCAAACCAAGCTAGGTTAAACCACATTTGCAGATCTCGCAGATCTTGCACAGTGAATGGCTGGGCTTCTTGTCACTGCTTAAACAGTTCCTTATAACGTGGGTGCGGGAAGATTTGATTGTGCCAGTGGGCATCAAAAAAAGTACCCAGTACCTGCTCTTGCTCCTCTTTCGTCAACTTTTCGGTGCGCTTCAGCGTCAACTCGAGTACTCTGTCAGTAGCACCGCGCTCCACATAATCCTCAATCTGCCACAGCAGCGAGGGTGTCAGATTGATGGTCAGATGAACGCCAGGATGTTTAGCTATTAAAGCAGCCATCGAGTAGTAGTCACGAATGGCATGAAGCCTTACCCAAGGCTGAGCATAGCTGCCTTTCTCAGTGGGATGAGAGGTGTCTTTATAGACAGGCTGGTGTTGATGCCATAGAATTGCCAAGTAAATTTTCGGTCCTACATTAAAGGACGTTGTCTGCCCCAACACCTCACCATCAAGCGAGCGGCCATGCACACTATAGGTTACCCTACCACCTTCGCCAAATGGACCTAACTCGACTTGCCAGTAACTATTTGGTCCTTGGTTATACTGCCAGACTGCGTCGATCCTTATCTCGTCAGTTATTTTGCCCGGGCGTTCAACTCGATACCTTATCCAGACTGATTGTCTTGGCTCGATAGGCCAGGTGCCAATACACAGTGTTACGCGCTCGCTCTGACTTACCCGATGAGGTAAACGCGGAGCATCAGGGGTTAGGTGCCAAATGTGCATTATATCTCTCAATCTCACTTCAACTTGTATGAATTATCCTCAATCGACATCAATCCGGTGGTTTTCAGAGTGAAGGCTGATCATCAGCAGGATTTGAAAAATATCATTCCTCACGTGATTTCGACGTAAGAGAATCAACTATCTTAAAAAGCGGATCGGTCATCTTCTTCAATAAAGAAAGGCCAA
Organism: Deltaproteobacteria bacterium; assembly: GCA_016187835.1. Lineage (GTDB taxonomy): Bacteria > Desulfobacterota_D > UBA1144 > Nemesobacterales > CSP1-2 > JACPIY01. The sequence goes on from JACPIY010000046.1 coordinate 38,230, forward strand.
GCTCTACATTCGTAGGTCTTACAATCACTCGTAGATATAATACCTTTTCCAACTATTAAGTGTTCAAATTTTGTTTGCTTACCTTACGAGTATTTGACGTTTTGTCATACCCGAATGTATTAAACGGGTATCCATAAATTCTTGGATTCCTCCTAAAAGCATGCGGTAATGACAACCTTCTGATGGCACTTTAAACTCTTTTCCATTGAAAATTGTATAAATACTGGTTTCTGAAGTGCTAAAGTTATCTTTGTATCTTTTTTCCCCCTCTTCCCTATAAACTTTCTCAAGCTTAAAGCGAGCCTCAATGTCATTAGGATTAATTCTTAGAATTTCTTTGTATTCATCTATAGCTTGGTTATATTCCCCCTTGGCATAGTAAACATTTCCAAGGTTATAGTAGGCATCAACATAATTAGGATTGATTTTTAGAGCTTCTTTAAATTCATCTATCACTTGGTTGTATTGACCTTCGGCATAGTAATCGATACCACGGTCAAAGTGCGCTTTGGCTTCTTGAGTCATATCTCCCTCCTTACCTTTCGGGAATTTCTCGGCTCTTAGACCGAATGTAGGTTATAAGGTCAACCAGCTCATTTCCTTTAAATTCTGGCCACTCAACTCCCATCTCCTTCATCCTTTCTTCCATTTCCGCTGCGTGTCCCCACATGACTTCAGCCCACAAAATTGGTGAAACAAGCCCCCTCCATTTACTAAGGTCTCCTCCGATCTTATGAGCCTCTGTTCCAACAGAATGACAGTTCTCACATCCCTTTGTAGAAAAAAGCTTTTCTCCCTTTTTTACATCACCTGGTTCATCTAAATAATGTAGTGAGTATATATATGCGAATAAATCTCTCATCTCCGAGCCTTCAAAGGGCTTCCAGATAAAAGCGCTTTTTACCGCTAATTCTCTCATCGCTGGGGCATGGTTCCACATAACACCTGCAAGTTGAGTCACTGTCAGATGGTATGAAGGGGACTTTCCTAAGTCTGAACCTACCTTACCGCCTACACCCCTTATAGCGTGACACTTTATACACCCTTTTTGAGCAAACACCTGACGCCCTTTTTGAGGGTCTCCCCAAAGGGCATATGTATTATCTTCAGAGAGGAGTGGTTCTGTTGAAAGAATTACTCCGATAAAGACGGCTACCAAAATCGTTAAAGTAAGCACATAACTTTTCATTTTCTTTCCCTCCCCATTTTGGTTACTTCAAAGTCTCAAGATATCTCAATAGTGAATCCAGTTCCCCTTCCGAGAGTTCTTTATAGGCAGGCATGGGTGAACCGGGTTTTATCGCTTCAGGGTCTCGAACAAACTTCTTTAACCATTCAATATCCCTCCGTGCCCCGATATTTGTTAGGTCTGGACCGGCATCACCTCCAATCTTATTTATCATGTGGCATGCTGAACAGCCCTGCTCTTCGTATACCTTTCTTCCTTGCACTACCTCAGGTGGTAAAGTTCTCTCTTCACGGGTAGTGATAGTAGGAGCTACGCCAGCAGGCTTTGGTGCTGTAAATCCCTTGTAAGTGAGGAAGGCAATTCCCGCTATTCCTAGCGTTGCCAGCATTGAAGCTATTGGTCTTTTTATTGGGCTTCTCCCAGGAGTTCGGTCAAAGAATGGAAGGAAGAGTAAAATTAGAATAATAGCCGCAGGAATGTAAAACGTGGCGATGGGAATAGATCGACCTGGAAAATACCAGAGAAGCTTGAACAAAAAGTAGAAATACCACTCGGGTCTTGGTACATAGCCGGTAGAAGTTGGATCAGCAGGCTCATCTACTGGAGCGCCTAGGCGAAGCGACATGAAAACAAGAATTAAGAAGAGTATAAATATCACGACCGAATCACGAAAAAGGTGATCAAAGAAAGTTTCCCCTTTTTCTTTAGATTCCTCATAAAGCTTTTTATAATCCTCCCTCCTTATAACTGCCAGTTTCTCTATTGGTGCAGGGGCAATTCCCTGTTTTATCACCATAAAGAGGTGGATTCCTATCAAAGTGTAAAGAACGGCAGGCAGTATGAGCACGTGTGAAGCATAGAAGCGTCCTATCGTACGGGCTCCTACATCTATCCCTCCTATAAGGACTCTTCGAACATAAGAACCTATAAGAGGAGAATACTCTGCAACATGCGTCCCAACAACCGTAGCCCAGTAACCCTTTTGATCCCATGGAAGAAGATAGCCCGTGAACCCAAAGGCCATAATGATTATTAAAAGTAGGACTCCTACAACCCAAGAAGCCTCTCTTGGATACTTATAAGCTCCCATAAAGAAAACTCTGAGAAGATGAAGGAACGCCATAACTATAACAAGACTCGCTCCCCAGTGGTGTAATCCCCGAATAAAGGCACCAAAAGGAATCTGATCTATATACTTTATACTGTGATAAGCGTGTTCAGGTGATGCCACGTAATAAAAAGCAAGAAAAAATCCAGTAGCTGTTTGTACAAGAATGAGAAACAAAGTAGCGCTTCCAAAGGTTTGCCACCAGCCAGTTCCCTGGGGAAGCCTCCTATCAAGAAACCTCGAGAGGATAAGTCTAATTTCTAATCGTTCTTGAAACCAGTCTCCGATCTTGCTCATGAGTGACGCCATCCTGAAAACTCAAGTTTTTCATTTACTTCGTAAATACGACCGGCGTAGAGAATTCCGTTCTCTATTTTGTACTCATGGCGATCCAAAGGCGCGGTGGCGGGCCGGCAAGAACCTTTCCATCCCGGTCAAAAACTCCGCCATGGCAGGGACTAAAAAAACGTTGAGCTGGAGGGTTCCATTGTATTGGGCAGCCAACATGTGTGCAGTGGGTGTGAAAAATATCAAACTTTCCTCCCCCTCTATTAGAGACAAAAACGGCAACTTTTGGAACTTCTTCAGGCCAGAGCTTTTTAAGCACAGGTCTAGCTACAACGAGTTTTGTCTCTCCCTCTTTAAAATCACTTATAGGACCTACCGCAAGCCATGTGACCTCTTCTTTTTTTAAGGCAGGAATAATATAGAAACCAAAAAGAGGAACTCCTATGGCAGCGGTAATGCCCGCAGAGATTGCTCCTAAGGCGAATTTTACAAATCCCCTACGGGTTGGTTTAGACTGAGTATTATCTGCGTCTTTCATCTTACAAACCCCCTTTCTCTATTTATACTTCGTTAAATTTCAGTAAATAAACCTCACATACCCACAGTTAAAGAATCTAAATCTATTATCTAGATTCATCTAAAAGGTCCCCCTTTACCTTCCTTTTTGGTAGTGGTATGACCTTTGCTTGACTCCCGAACCCTTTCTGAGAGGCCAGGGAGCTTAGATTCGAGGTTGTTTAGGGTTGATAAAATCTTATCCACATCGTTTTTAGTAGAGATACGAAGATTCTTTAGAATCCTCTCTGCAAATTCACAGTAGTGTTTTTTGAAATCGGCAAACCCTTCGAACCCTTTTTCTGCTCCCCAGATAAAGAAAGGGCTCCTCATCCACATGTCAAAGGTGTCCGACGTGAACTTCTCCCAAACATTATAAACCTGCTTAAAGTAGTCGACTTCACCCTTCCTTTCCCAAGACGCGGAAAGAATGCTCATCCACATATCAATTGATTTGGATAGAAATTCTCCCCCAAAGTCCATAAAAATTCTTGAAATATTCATATTCTTTTCCTTTCTTTTCTTCCCCTCTCATTGTCCAGCCCTTCTTTCTTTTCTTTTGTTAAAGAGACCCTTTATAATTAGGTCGGCAATTACTGTGCCAATTATTTAATTTGTATTTTCAATACATTTCATAGATAACGAACTTGAAATATTGTTGAAAAACCAACACCCACCGTTGAAAATTCAACAGAAGTAACGTTCTGTTTTCTCTCTTAATCTGAAAAAGACTATTATCTCCTATATAAAAAATATAGGAAATTAAGGAAGTTATATGTTTTTATATCGAACTCACGTTATTTGAATATTATATCTCTTCGTGCTAACTGTATTGAATTGTTCTTCTCCTATAGGAATGGTAAATTCATTAAATATGCCTTACATTTTATAGTTTCTATTCTTGTTCTTGTTTCGTCTTTGTAGGAGTTGCTTTCTTTATATCTGCTATGCTAATAACACCCGCTTGTGATTTCATCTTGTTGTATAGTGCTAGCTGTGCACCCCACCTTAAGTCTTCACATTCTAGGATATCAGAACTATACATGAGGCATCCTAAATAGGCTTCAGTTATACCCATCTCGTTCCTTTGAGCTAGGTCTTTTACTGTTATTCCGCAACCGGATAAGATTAAGGCAAATCCAAAAACCAGTATTTTCTGAAAATTCTCTTTTGAAATGCAACTCCAGTACTATGGAGTTGTATGAAAAAACATCAATCATTTAGGCACATAACAGACAGTGATCGCGACCGCATCCAGGCTCTACGGGATAGCTGGCATACTCAAAAAGAGGTTGCTACCATATTGGGTTTCTCAGAGAGCGCTCTCTCACGGGAACTCAACCGAGATCCTACTCGAGTCGGCAGGTATGTGGCGGATCGTGCTCGAGAACATGCCGAGGAGAAGCGAACGCACAGCAAGTATCCCGGCATGAAGGTCGAAGCGCGCCCTGATCTTAAACAGTACATTATCCGAGAACTCAAGAAGCTGCGCTCCCCGGACGAGATCGCGGGGCGCTTGAAGAAGGAGGGAGCCATGCCAAGAATCGGCACGAACGCGATATACAAATGGCTTTACAGCGATGCGGGAGAGTCATATTGCCGGTACCTCTGCACGAAGAGGAGTCGCGTACGACGCCAGCGTCATCTCAAGAAACGAGTACTCATTCCGAACAGAAAACCCCTTAAAGACAGGCCTGATATGCCCGGCTTGGTGCATGTTGAGCGCGATTTGTTTGTCTCTCCGACGCGGCTGCACACAAAACCCGCAGGCCTTCTGCTTGTCGCTCCCACAGCACAACTCCTCAAAGGATCCATACTTCCGAACCGTGAAAGCACAACCGTCATATCTGCGACACAACGGCATGTGAGAGCAATGCGTGCTGACACCTGCACCGCCGACAATGGCGTCGAGAATGTCCGGCATGAGGAA